>JAGLTY010000083.1 GCA_023135025.1 Bacteroidales bacterium
AAGGAGATCTATTTCTGTGTAGCCATCGGCAACTACACCTACTCAACGATTCTATATACAAAAGAGGTAAACGGGAAATGGCTCCCACCGGAGATTGTTCCCTTCTCGGGCGGACCGGGGGTGGCCGATTTTGAACCCGCATTTTCGCCTGACGGGTCGAAACTGTTTTTTCTCTCCAGCCGTCCGGATGGCGACGAGCCGGTGGGTGACCAGGATATCTGGGTGGTGGAACGGACAGAAGGAGAGTGGGGTGTTCCTCAAAACCTGGGAGAACCGGTCAACACTGATGGCGGGGAGTATTTCCCCTCCGTTACTTCCAATGGCACACTCTATTTCACCCGCAATGAAAAGGGGAGCCGCCTGAACCAGATCTTCCGCAGCAGATGGGTGGACGGTGCCTTCCGGGAGCCAGAGCTGCTACCCCAACAGGTCAATTGCGGAACCAACCGCTACAATGCATTTATTGCCCCGGATGAGAGCTATATCATTGTCCCGGCAGCCGGCATGGCCGATGCCTATGACGGGGTGGACTATTATATCGTATTCAGGGATGAAAATGACCGATGGTCGGAGCCGGTCAATATGGGGGCGCTGGTGAACATGGACAATGCACGGGGCTGGTCGCCCTATGTCTCTCCCGACCAAAAAGCCTTCTTCTTTATGGCCACCCGTACCAATGAGATTGAGGAGGCCGACTGGAGCTATGAAAACCTGAAGAACCTGTATGACTCCCCCGGAAACGGAAATGCCGACATCTACTGGGTAGATGCCGGTTTTTTCCGTATTCTAAAAGAGAAAGCACTGTTTTAAAAACGCAACGGAAACACAACGCGTTTACTCATAGTGCAACGCGATAGCCGGGTTGATACGCGCCGCCTTCAGTGATGTAACGGTTACGGTCACCATAGCAATGATAATGGCCAGCACTGCAGCCACCAGGAACAGCAGCGGCTGGAATCCCACATTGTAGGGGAAATCCCGCAGCCAGTCCTGCATCATAAAGTAAGCCACAGGCATGGCGATGAGAATGGAGATGCCCACTGCATAACCAACGCTTTTTGAGATCACTGTAACCACATTGGTCTCCGTCGCTCCCATCACTTTGCGGATCCCTATCTCCCGTATCCTCTTCTGGGAGTTATATAGGGTCAGACCAAACAGACCAAGCGAAGCAATGAAAATGGCCAGTATGGAGAAGATCATGGTAATGGCCCCGGTGCGTTTCTCTTCGGCATAATAGGAGTCCAGCTCCTCATCCAGGAAGAAGTACTGCAGGGGCTGATCATCTGTAAACGCCTTCCACGTCTTATCCATATGCTTCAATCCTGCCTCAATATTATCCTTGCCTGCAGCAAGTCTCAAGGTCAGATAGCCAGACCAGTCCCAGTCGCGGGGTTTCAGAATGGTAATCTGGGCTCCCACTTCATGCTTCAGAGTAAGAAAGTGGTAATCGTTCATCACACCAACAATACGCATCTCTCTGGCTCCATCCGGACCATTATCGCCCCACATGATCGACTGGTTCAGGGGATCCTCCAGGTTATACTTCCTTACAGCAGCCTCGTTCACCAGGCAGGCTGACGAATCGCTGGAGAACTCCTCTGAAAAATAGCGGCTGTCGGGGGTGGCCAGTCCAAACCGGTAGGTCTCCATAAAATCTTCATCTGTCCAGAAGGTGTGAAACAGCACAGACTCCTCCGGCGGCCTTCCCTTGATCCCGTAAGCATTGTTGTTATTGGGTGCTCCCAGGTAGGCGGTGGAATTGGTGGCCGACAGTACAGAGGTATGGGTAGTTAACTCCCTTTTAAAAGTCTGTATCTCGTGGCCGTCTCCCAGCGGATGGATCCGCTCCATTACAACAAGCTGCTCCTTGTCAAAACCGAGATCCTTGTTGGTCATGTACCTGAACTGCCAGTATATCACCAGGGTTCCGGCAATGATAATGATGGAGACGGAGAACTGAATTATGACCAGGGCATTCCTCAATACAGTTGTCCCATTCCTGGCGCTGGCATTCCCTTTCAGGGCAAAAATAGGTTTGAAAGAGGCCAGTACAAAGGATGGATAGCTCCCGCTGAGAAGTCCCACAAGGATGGCCAGAATAATAAAGGAGGGGATCATATACCACCGGAAGATATCACCATACTCCAGGTTCAGGCCCACCAGGTTATTAAACGGGGTCAGAAGCAGGGTGACCAGCACAAGGGCGATCACCAGTGAGATCAGGCTCAGGAAGACGCTCTCAAACAAAAACTGGCTAATTAACTGCTTTCTGCCCGACCCCACCACCTTGCGCAGGCTCACCTCCTTGGCCCGGCTCAGGGAGCGGGCCGTACTGAGATTCATAAAGTTAATGGAGGCGATCACCAGAACAAAAAATGCAATAAGTCCAAAAATGACCAGGTAGGTTCGGTTCCCAATGGGTCTGAATCCAATATCGCTGGGAACCTCAATCTCTGTGTCCAGATGGATCTTTAGCAAAGGCTGAGTGAAAACACCATATTTGCCTCCAGACTCCATAAACTCCTCCGGAGAGATTCCCATGAATTGCTCCAAATCGGGACGGATATTCTCCAACAATGATGCATTAATTTTGTCATCCAGATTACTCTGGCTGGCTCCTGGTCTTACCAGAATGTATGTCTGCATATGGTTATTGAACCATGCCGTTCTTCGACTCGATTCATAGGTTGAATAGGAGCAGATAAAATCATAATAGAAATGGGAGGTTCTGGGTGCATCTTCCACCACCCCGGTAACCCGATACAAATTTGAATCGTTATTCATGGCAATGGACTGCCCGATAGGGTTCCCCTCCGGAAAATACTGGTCCAGCTTTGATTCCGAAATCAGAATGGTATTGGGTTCATCCATGCAGGTGGCCGGATCCCCCTCCAGCAATTTAATGGTAAACACCTCAAAGAAAGTTGAATCGACATACATGAGATGACCCTCCAGGTATTTGTTGGCCGGATCGACCCACATCAGGCGGTTGTTTGCAAAATCAAATCTGCAGTAATTCTCGATCTCCGGGATCTCCTCATGAAAAGTAGGTCCGAATATGGGACTGTTCCACGCCCCCTTGAACTCCTCCCCGGCCATCTTACCCTCCAGGTAGAGCCTGTAGATATCTGCCGACCGGTCGTGAAAGCGGTCGTAGCTGGTCTCGCTGATGATATACAGTATGATAAAAATGGCACTGGCCAGTCCAATGGCCAGTCCGGAAATATTGATCACATTGAATGCCTTGTTCTTGCTGATGCTTCTAATGGTGACCCTGATAAAATTCTTCCACATGTCAATTAGTTAATTATTTGTTAATTCATCGGTTCCCCAATAATACTCATGAAATGTGCCAATGGTTGTAGTATTCTGATTATATTGCGTTTAGACAAATTTCCAGGTCATGCAAGAGTACGGTATCGTACATGTCTGTACATATTCGTACACTGGATTTTTCAACTCTTTTGCCCTATCTTGTGTTATCAGTAGGACGACTATTCATTTAAAATGTTACCATGAAGCATCAAACAGTATCCCGCCGTCAATTTGTAAAGCTATCTGCTGCAGCTGCAGCCGGACTCACCATACTGCCTGGTTTTCGTTTCGGACTGGATCAGCTGCCTGCTCCCATGACCCGTACCTTTGGAAAAACCGGGTTTGAAGTGACTACCCTGGGACTGGGGGGACAAGCCTCCCTGCAGTGGACCCCGCCCGATGTGGACCCGGTGCCCATCATCCTGAAAGCATTTAAGATGGGGATCAATTACTATGATACCTCCAACCTCTACCAGGGGAGCCAGCTGAATTACGGAAAAGCGTTCCGTCAGCTGAACCTGATCCCCGGAGAGCCCGGATATGACAAAAAGCTGCGTGAATCGATCTTCCTGACCACCAAGACCCATATCCGTTGGGCCAAACCGGGAGTGGAAGATACAGATGAGGTCCGTAACAGGACCCAGGGGGATCTTGGCGGAGGTGCCGTAGGTGACCTGAAACGCTCTCTTTCACAGATGTTTGGTGATGGCAATGGAAACTACCCTGAAGGAGCCTACGTCAATATGGTGTTGATGCATGCACTGAACAACACCGCCGAAGTGGATGTCCTTTATAAGGGCCTGGAGACCCCCCTGGATCCCGAGAGGAACTTCGGAACCCTGGTGGTTATGAAGGATTACAGGGATGGCACCAACCTTACAGGACTCAATCCGAAAAAAGAGAAGCTGATCAGGCATATCGGTTTCTCAGGTCACCTGAACTCACCGGCCATGATCAATATGATTCAGCGCGACAAGTGGGAGATCCTCGATGGTATGCTGGTGGCCATTAATTCTAACGACAAATTGTACCTGAATCACCAATACAACGTGATTCCGGTAGCAAAGGCGAAAAATCTTGGGATCATCGCCATGAAGATTTTTGCTGATGGGGCCATGTATTCAAAGTATGCCAGCTGGACCAGGGACCACAACGGGGTGATAAGAACAGTTGGAACTCCGGAACTTCCCAGCAAACCGCTGGTAGAGTACGCCCTCTCCACCCCCGGAATCCATACCGCCATTATCGGGATCGGACAGATCTCAGATGAAAACCTGAAATGCCAGCTGGTGCAAAACTACTATGCAGCACAGATCGAACCCGGCTCGCTCACCGAAGAGAGACGTCTGGAAATTGAAAAGAGCACAGCCCATGTGAAAGAGGGAATGACCAACTATTTCCAAACTCCTCATGAAGGACTGACTCCCCCTCAGAATATTCAGGTCAGGGGAGAAACGGAGTTGGAAATTACCTGGGACACAGCATATGCTGCAGGGGCTCCCCTTTCTCACTACGAAGTGTTCAGGGGTAAAGAGCTTATGGCAACAATCCTGCATACACCGCAGATTACCACCGAGCCTTTCAAGTTCAAAGGCAATATGAAACAGGGCACCTATAAAGTGGTCACTGTCGACCGGGCAGGCAACCTGGCCGAAAGTGAAGTGATGGAGGTGTAGGGTCAGTTTTTTCCGAATCCTTTTCTCTCCATTTTACCCCATTTGTTGCGGTTCAGTACCTTATCGATGTTCCCCTTGATGGTCATCAGCATCACCATGGGGTGGTAAAACAGTGGCTCCAGGAATGCTGTACCCATCAGGCGGAGTACATCCCGCCGCCTTTCATATTTGTGAAAGGTCATCTCTTCGAACAGCACCGACCAGATGGAGAGCGAAACCGCGAAAAAATAGACAAAACCAAATAGCAGCAGAAAAAAGGGCCAGTTCAGTTTGCTGGTAATCAGCAGGAAGATAAACCAGCAAATCCCCAGGAACTCGATGATGGGCGCCAGGTACTCAAATATCAGCCAGTAGGGATAACCAAGTATCCCCAGTTTCTTGTATTTCCTGTTGAAGAAGAGCTTCCGGTGGGTAATCAGGGTCTCCATCGTTCCCCTGGTCCACCTGCTCCGTTGCCGGGCCAGCACCTTTACTGTATTGGGTACCTCTGTCCAGCAGAGTGGATCGGGAATATAGACCACATCATAGTTGAGGCCGTTGTCTACCATATACCTCCTGATACGTACCACCAGCTCCATATCCTCACCCACTGTATTGGTATTGTATCCGCCCGACTTGATCACTATCTCACGGTCAAACATACCCAGCGCACCCGAAATAAGCAGCAGTCCGTCCAACTCGCTCCAGGCCATCCTTCCCATCAGAAAAGCCCTGGTATACTCCATGACCTGCGCACGGGGTAAAAATTTCTTAGGCAGGTTAATCTTTCGGATATGGCCGTCAGAAATTTCACATGAGTTGGCAATGCGAATCACTCCACCCGCTCCGATCACACGCTTCTCCTTGGCCTCCATAAAAGGCTTTACCAGTTTTAGCAAGGCATCCGGCTCCATGATAGAGTCTGCATCGATACTTACCACCAGGTCGTTTCTGCAGACATTCAGGCCCGCATTTAATGCATCGGCCTTTCCGCCATTGCTCTTGTCGATCACTGTCAGTTTTTTAAAGGATCGGTTCCGGGATTTATAAACTCCCCGAATCCGCTTGCACGACAGCCGGTAGTCAAAATAGTAGTTGACTTTCTCAAGATCATAATCCTTGATAATCTTCTCCAGGGAGTCGTCCTTGCTACCATCATTTATAACTACTACCTCGTAATTGTTGTAATAGAGCGAAAGCAGTGTCCTGATGTTATCAATAATGGTCTCACTTTCATTATAAGCCGGCGCTATCACCGAAAGAGATGGAGCCAGGGGTGAAGCCACTATGGAGTTATAATCCACGTAGCTGTTCTTTCTCAGGTATTTTCTCAGGGAAATGGCCGAAAAAATTGTCAGGATCAGGTAGGTGGTAAAGATCAGCGCAGTAATAATAAATACTGCGTTCAGCACAAATAACTTCAATATTTCGAATGCTCCTTCCATGACTAATAGATCCGGCCATCCAGCACATGCCGGATGATGATCTGATAATTTTTATATTCGGATTTAGATTTCATAAGCCTGATCAGCATAGAGATCCCGGGCTCATCGGTATTCTCCATTGCCTTGGTGGCCTCTATTTGCAACTGGACATCCTCCTCGGTATCCAGCACATTTTTCAAAAATTTCAGATACTTCTCATCGGGCACCTTTGTAAAAGTGTGCAGTATCTCCAGCTTGTTCTTAAAGGTCTCCTCAGGGTACTTTTTGATCATGGCCGGAAGCGACATTTTGAGTCCGATCTCACCACAAACCTTATACGAGGTGAAACGAACCTTCTCTTCCTCGTGTTCAAACAGTCCCAGGATCTCCTTTCCCACACCCCGCTGCTTGTACCAGCCGACCATCTCCAGGGCGAACATAACCACACTGGTGTTTTCCGAATTGAACCACTGTTTAAAGTCAGGAACCGGGAGGTTGTGCTGGATCTGCAGTTCATGCAGGGTCACCTGTTCCCAGAGGGAGAGAGGTTTCTTCAGCAAATCGAGAAATTCATAAGGATTTGCATCTGAGAGCCGGACCATGGCAATCTGCGCCTCCATCCTAAGGATATCATTACTGGCATTCAGACTCCTGGCAATCCGGTCATTGGCATCCCGTATATTCATAAAGGCCAGTTCCCTGAAACCTTTTACATTTTCGTGCCATTTTCTACTATAGGCCTTCTCCAGAGAATCCCTTTCTAACCCAAGCTGAATATAGAGTATCTTGATCGCCTCCTTGATATCCCCCTTCAGATTGACACTCAAATCGATCATCTGGTCGATCAGAATCTGGCGGTTTATACGGTTATTGGCCACCCTGTTCAACTCCTCCAATGCCTCCTCCTGTCTCTCTTCGTCAAACAGGTAGTCCATCAGCAAGTGCTGGTATTTCTCCAACAGGTAATCCTTCAGCGTCTGCTCACGTTTTAACCTGCCCCTGTGTATCAGGATGATGATCAACAACGTAATCATTGTGACTATGGAATAGAGGATCACTATATAGAGAATGGTAACCAACAGGGGAGATTTATCGAACCGATTCAGTAGCCTTTGGGCATATACGGAAAGCACATCTGCAGGCTCCTGAACAGTCTGTCCGGTCTCCACCATCGCACTATCGGACGATATGGAATCCGCCACCTGTCCATAGGTGGCCATGGCTCCCATTGTAGCCAGAATAAGCCCCAACACCAGACCCAGGTATGTCTCCCTTAACTTCATCTTTTAATCAAGAAATAAGCTCCTACTCTCATATCGATCCTGTGTCTGTAGTCCTGATCGGCATACTCTTCCCAGGCATATCCCACCATGGCATTCAGCCTCACTACAGATGAAATCTTTTTTGAAAATGTCATACGGCCCGACAGGGCATTCAGCCGCTCCAGATCTGAAATCACCAGGATCGGTTCATCCGGTGCGGTACCATATCCCAGGGTAAGTGTAAGGTGGTTGAATTTAGAATCAAAGTAGCGCCTTGCGCTCAGGTAGTAGGAACCGGAGACCCCGTAATCCTTGAAAAAGAGGTAATTTCTAAAGGAGAACCAGTAGTTGCCCGCATACTTCTCCGCAGAAAAGGTCAGAAAGGGAAAATGC
>JAGLTY010000084.1 GCA_023135025.1 Bacteroidales bacterium
GTGGAAGTGAAAATATTCCTGCTGGCTGACGCGGTATTTTGTGGATTGCCGGATCAAAACACACCCAATGGATATTACAACATTGAACGCATGCTCAAATCTGTAATCCAGAAAGGCGGAGAAGTGAAAAGTTGCGGTGGGTGTTCAGAAGCTCGAGGCATTGAAAAGATTCCTTTTGTTAGAGGAGTAAAATTGAGCAATATGAAAGAATTTTCCCAATGGACTATGGAATGCGATAAGGTGATCACATTTTAGATTTAGGAGCTTCAATCTATCTAAATTTTCAAACAAAAGAGAGTGGATATGAGAATAAAGAAACCTGTTATTGGAATTCTGGCCTTTTTTATTGTATTGCTAACGATGCCTTTAGGTCACGCGGCAATGATACTTATGGAAAAGGCCTTTGGCCATCAATACATTTATCAGGCCGCCATCATATTGGGTATTGTGGGAGCTTTCCTTCTGGTATGGGGAGTCTTCTCAACAAACGATAACAGGGCAACCTTCCTGGGGCTATTTGCTGGTCTATTCATCTGGACCGGCTGGATCGAGTTTGCCTTTGTCTATTATGCAAACCGATTTGGAGTAGAACCTTTGATGTCGGGTGGGGAAATAGTGACAAAGCCTGAGTATTTAATTATGCCCTCTTCGGTTGGTTTCTGGGCAATAATGATGATCTATTTTTCTTTTGGAACCAAAACAGGCTGCCGTTTTTTCAACTGGATTCAAAAGAGGATAAGAGTATCCAAAACCATTGATTTTAAACCCCCACACAAGAATGTTGCTATGACCACATTTATGGAATTAGTTTTCCTGTTGTGGACATTTTATCTGGTATTGCTGTTTGTATATGATGAAAATTTCATTGGTGAAAAGCATTTTGTAGCATATCTCGTTGCTTTTGGATCCTTATTATGGTCGCTATATCTTTTTGTGAAGCTCATCAGAATATCAAAAATGGCCTATGCAATCAGATACGCCATACCCACGGTAATCATTTTCTGGAACTTTGTGGAGATACTTGGACGATGGGAGATCTTTGCAGAGATATGGGTGGAACCTGCCAAATATTGGTTTGAAATGCTTATCACAACAATAGTATTTGTCATACTACTGATTATATTTTCCCTTGAGAAGAAAAGGGCAACTCATTAATATCCAAATTAATAACCCGGTATTGAACGGCTATTTGTGAAATAATACCGAGCCCGGTATTTCCTGCTTCTCAACACCAGGTCCCTTCCAGCTTACTTTCAGCAAATTGGTGCCGCCTTCCTGGAAGTATTTCACGACGATGGGGTAGGTGCCCTTTTTGAGCGCCATGGTTTTTTTCCTTTCGATGGCAGGGTGCAGGCCGTCATTATCAATGATCGGCTCTTCAGCCAGGTACATTTTACTTCCGTCATTGGTTTTCAGATAAAAAGTGTACAGTCCATCCTGCGGGATCTTCATATAACCCTCAAAATCAAATGCAAAATAAGTTTCACTCTCTCTTGCCCCTATGGTGAGATTTGAGGTGATACCAGATTTCAGAGGTTCCAAATTGGCAAAATCATTGACCATGCGAAAAGCTCCTGAATAATAATTATAACGCAAACCGGCTTTAACGGGGCCTGGTTCCACAGGTTGTCTGAACAGGGTTTTCTTAAATTCGGCTGTTGCGGGCAAACTGGCCTGATCACCCCTGAAGGCGATCATGTTAATGGTGGTGGTTTGATGAATGGTAAAGGGCCCGGTAAACAATTTTGCACATTTGTCTGGCTCTTCTCCATCCAGGGAATAATAGATATCTGTGCCATCTGTATCACACTCTATGGAAACCACTGCCTTTTCAAGGAACTGTTTTTCCGGATTGGTTACATAAGGTGGAGTAATCGGAGGTTCTAACTCATATGTATGAGGAGGTTCTGTGTCTGCAGCCCAATTCATATTCGGCTCAGGTCCCATTTCCAGGACTAATTTACCCCCCTTGACTAGTTCCGAATGATAGAACCAATAGCTGTCATGGGACTTTCCATTGAGTGTAGCCGACTGTATATATTTATTCGCTTTTGATGTATTCCTTGCCTCAATGATAAACTCTTTTCCTTTATAGTAGTTTTCATCCAACTGTATGGTAACCCTATTAAAAACCGGACTTGCAATTTCATATACAGGAAGAAGAGATGCCCCGCCATCCATTTCAAAAAGGCCCATGGCGCTCATCACATACCATGCTCCCATCTGTCCCTGATCCTCATCTCCGGGATAACCATCCACCGGGCCTGTACCATAATAGTTTTCCAGAATTGCACGAACCCATTTCTGAGTCAGCCACGGTTTTCCGGAGTAGTTAAAAAGCCAGGCTGCCTGCATGTTAGGCTGGTTGCTGTGATTGACGAACTGACTTACGAACCGGGGTTTTGAATCTTCAAAACCTGCTTCCAGGCGACTGTTAAACTCACCCACTCCCATAAGATCGATCAGTCCCGGCACATCATGGGGAACAAACCAGGAGTACTGCCATGCATTGCCCTCCACATAATCCTTTCCTCCAAAACTATCCTCCTTGCCAACCGCCTTTACCACAGGTTCAAATTCCTGGGACCAAGGGCCGCCTCTTTCCTTGGGCCGCATGTACCCGCTTTGCTTGTCAAAGACATTTCTGTAATACTGTGATCTATTCATGAAGTAAACATAATCATCCTCCTTACCCAGCGATTTCGCCATCTGTGCAACGCACCAGTCATCATATGCATATTCCAGTGTATTGGAGACCGGTCCTTCATCTGCGGGAACAAATCCCTTATTCACATAGGAGAGTAAATTGCGGTTCCCAACATATCCCCCGCATTCATGAGCCCGGGCAGGTGTTGTCTGTATCTCCTTCATGGCCCTGTAGGCCTTTTCCTCGTCAAAGCCCTTGATTCCTTTTTGCCAGGCATTCACAATAAGCGGAATTTCATGTGAAGCTACCATGATGCTCGAATACTCTAAACCACCCGGACCCTTGGGCAACCATCCACCGGCATCATAAATTTCCAGCAGGGAATTGATCCATTTTTCGGCCATATCAGGATTTACCAGTGACCAGAGCTGATTCAGATTCCAGAACGTATTCCAGAAAGCATCACAACCATATACCGGAGAGTCTGGATCATCCAATTGTTGTGTCTTCTCACACATATCCGTATACTTGCCATCCACATCGCTGAAAATGGTACGGGCACTGTAAGCCCGGTAGAGATTTGTATAGAATTTAACCTTCTCTTCCTCAGTGCCTCCTTCCACCTTGATCTTGCTTAACAGGCTGTTCCAGGTTGTTCTTGCGTTTTCGTAAACCTTATCAAACTCCCACCCGAACTGATCCATCTCTCTTTCCATGTTTAACCGGGCCTGATCAATGCTGACATATGAAATCCCGGTCTTCATCAAGACCTCCTGATCTGTTTTGGCAGAGAAGTTTACAAGGGCCCCAATATCGCTGTTATCATGAACGGAAATCTCTTCAATATTACGTTTGATGGAGTCACCTTTCCAGCCATCCATGGTTTCGAATGGCCTGTTAAACCGGGAGACAAAGTGAAGCTTGTACTCATTCCATCCGGCAACCCGGTGAATGGTGCCAGCAATTTCAGTATCTGACACCTTATGAACGGATGCATGGATTATTTCTGGTTTTGCCTCTTCCGGTACCTGCAGATCAAACAGAACATGTGCTGAATCTGTTTCCGGATATGTATAGCGATGGAACCCACCCCTTGTGGTAGCTGTCAATTCAGCCTTAATATCATAATCATTAAGGAGTACTGAATAATAACCAGGGGAAGCTTTTTCATTGGCATGATCAATCCTGGAACGGTACCCGCTGTCAGGATCCTCTTTTGTACCAGGAGCAGTTTTTATTTCACCGGTTGTGGGCATACACAGAAAGCTTCCCATCATCCAGGAATGCACATGGCCAAAGCCAGAAATACTTTCAATCGTGTATTCATACCCGGCATCCATCAGCCACTCGTCTGTATTATCCGGACTTAGTTTTACCATTCCAAACGGCATGGTTGGTCCGGGAAAAAGCATCCATCTGCAGTTGGAGGTTCCAAGGAAAGGATCCACGTAATCCACGGCTTCTTTCTGCACCGGATGGGGCTGGCATCCGGTGATCAGCATGATGCCCAGAAGAATACTTATCTGTATGATTTTTTCAGATGTGATTACTGCCGTTAGGGTTCTGTTTTCTCCAATCACGGTAATCTCTCCTGAGTACCCGGGGGCAATGATAAACTATTCTTTGGTATAATCATCGTATAGATCGTTAATTGCAGGAGGATCAATTTGTCCCGTTTGAATGACCATTCGATATTTGAATGTAACTGATTGACCGGGATTCAGTGTGAGATTCAAGCTTTCTTCTCCTTCGCTAAAAGTCTCCTGGCCTAAAGGATTCGCTGCAAAAAGCCCATAACCCCGGGCATGCCAGTAAGTGGGATGACCCACATTTTCGGGATGGTCAAAAATAATGACAGATACTTTTTCATCCTCTATTGTGCCGGATAGTTCCACCCATTTTGCCCGCTTTCCCCATACATCCAATCCTTCGGTGCCTTCACTGTTCAAATAGTGCCCGGTTACCCCGCTATTGTCCAGTTTTGCCACTTCCGTTTGATTGCCATGTTCATCGCTTAAAACCACAGGTTTATCACTTGGATGCTCAAGGGCACGATGAACACGAATGGCCATCATCCCCTCCTTGGTGTCATTGAAAATCATCTTTTTATCCAAAGCGGTAAGTGTTGTGATGCGATCAATCCGGCGCCACTCTTCCCCTCCTGCGAACAGAAAACGTGTCTCCTCTTTCAACATCGGTTGGTTCTCAGAATTTAACCAGTTCATTGTTACTTCCAGTGAACCACTATCTTCCCCACTTTTTACCTCCTTGATCTGCTGATGACGGATGGTCCCCATTCGATGGGATTGTTCTTCTGGAGTTGCATTAGAATGACCCCAGAAGTCAATTCCGTTTATGTCCCCGTAATTCAACCACAAACCTATATGGTGAGGATGGTCGATGCGTTCGCCCGGACGTGGGTCAAGAGGATACCCACGTGTGATAAGGGATCCCTTTGCGGAGTATATCGGGTAAAGGACCGTTTTTTTCAGATCGGGAATCGTATCTGTATAGATATATGAAGTAAAGGGTCGATCACCGATAAGAATATCAACGCGTTGATTTTCCACGCTATGAATGACCCGCACAAACGATTCCCCGTTTTCTCCATTTTTAGTACTGGAACAGCTGATCCAGAGAGCGCTAAATATAACTACGAATAACACAATTTTTAAAGCTTTCATGATGGTTATATTTTTTATTAAAACCAGTTTAGTTCATTGATTTATACAACATATTTGGTGGAATACTAACCTTCTCTATACCGGGACCGGAAATAGATGCTTTAAGGTGAAATCCGCCTCCTGCCTGAAAGTAGCTGATCAGCAATATATGCTTTCCTTCAGAGAGTTGGATCGATCCCTGTTTTTCCAGAGCACCGTGCAGGCCGTCGTTATCTATGACGATTTTCCCATCGATAAATAGTTTGCTGCCATCATTGGAATTCACAAAAAAGGTGTAAAGGGCAGTTGCCGGAATTTCAATGGTCCCCTTTAAGATCAGTCCGAATTTCTCCTGCTTAAACGGAATCTGATCCAGTCCGATTTCATATATGGTACCCGTTCGCACAGGTTCGAGTGAAGTGAAATCCGGAATCTTTTCCCAATCGCCTTCATAATAGTGATACATCAGTCCGTTATGCTGAGGATCAACAAAAGTGAGAGAGCTCTTTCTATAGGAACTGGTCCTATAACCGGTTCTGAAAAGTTTCGCTTTAATGACAGTGTTGTTGGTGATTTTTATTGGTTCGGAGTAGACCGGGGAGTGTTCATCCGGTTCATTCCCGTTCAGGGTGTATCTGATCTGAGCATTCTCCTCTTCGGAGAGGATCTTTACAGTGGCTGTATCCGGCAGGAATAGAATAGAATCGGCAGGGATGATTTTTGGCACTGAAAGCCTGGATATTTGTGTTAAACTTCTGACATTTTTTATCCTGAATCTGTAGTGCCCCGATTCCACCTGGTATTTCACCAAAGAATCTTTGAATGCAATGAAAGAGACATTTTTGCAATTTTCAGCAGCGCCGTTATTGATGGTTATATCATCCGGATCTGCTGCAGGAAGAGTAGTAGTGGCTGTAGTGTTGGCAGGAATAACAAGGTTTAAAATCAGATCGTTCCCTTCCCATTTCCAGCCCGATTCAATATTGCCGTAAACAGATTCATAGGTTGCTCCGGCATATTCCAGGTTCCCCACAGGTTGAGGTTTAATAATAGTGTTCCTGAAGCCGGGATGTTCGGGATCGGGATTGATCCCGGCAAGAGCCTGGTAGAACCACTGGCAAACGCTGCCAAACATGGGGTGACTATGGGAAGCATCTCCCAGCCATGTCTCCCAGATGGTGGTTGCCCCCTGGTCAATGGCATACCCAAAGCTCGGGTAATCATGCTGGTTCATCATAGAGTATGCCAGGTCCACCCGGCCATAACGGGTCAGAACATCCAGAGCAAGCGGTGTTCCCATCATACCGGTATCAAAATGCTCATCGGTAACGGATTCAATATGGAGAACAAGGGATTTGAACACTTCCCTGATCTTCTCTTCCGGAACCAGGCCAAATCCCAGTGCAAATATATTGGCCCCCTGTCGTCCGAGGGAATAAGATTTTGTACTCTCCCGGTAATATTCCCTGTTAAAAGCCTCTTTTGTCTGCCCGGCCAGATCTCGAAAATGGGCAGAATCTTCAGGTTTTTTCAGAACAGATGCAATGTCAGACATTAGCTTTAAATCGTAATAATAATATGCCGTACTGACCAGGGATGGTGGTATTTCCGTGGCAGCAGGAGGCACCCATTCTCCCAGCTTTTCCTCGTTTACAATCCCCGACCCACCGGTAAGATGTGTCAGGAATCCAATCCATCTCTTCATTCCCGAATAGTGCTGCTTTAGAATCTCTGCATCGCCATAATAGAGATACACCTGCCAGGGAATGATGACATAAGCTGAACCCCAGGCAGTCCCGCCACCTCCGCTCTGGAAAGGCACCGTATTGGGTACATAACCTGTGGTGGAATTCTGTGCATCCTTCAGATCGTTCATCCATTTTGTATAAAAGGAAGCCATATCAAAATTGAAGATGGCAGCCTCTGCTGCGATCTGACCATCTCCAGTATAACCCCTGCGCTCCCTGTGCGGACAATCGCTGGGAATACCGCCATGCATATTTCCCAGCTGGGTCCTTTGGAAATTGTCCAGAATTGTATTGAAAAGTCCATTTGAACTAAGAAATGTACCTGCCGGTTTCACATCGGTATTTACTACCACACCGGTAATGTTCTCGAGGTTCAGGGGAATGGGAGATGATACATCAATGGTACGGAATGCATGCCATGTAAATCGGGGTTCCCATACTTCGGTTCCCTCTCCATTCAGAATATAGGTGTCTGTTTGCCCATATCCGGAGCCTGCCTCTTCAGTAAAATTCAGGGTAATGACTGTACCC
Source organism: Bacteroidales bacterium (assembly GCA_023135025.1). GTDB lineage: Bacteria > Bacteroidota > Bacteroidia > Bacteroidales. Next base: position 7,590 of record JAGLTY010000084.1, read on the forward strand.
CGGGGACCACTCACATTAAGTTTGACCCATCCCGAGATCATCTCTCCAAGGTCATAGCGGTAGATTCCTTCAGCCGGTGTGGTCATGCGAACCGGTTTAATTGTCCTGATTATCCTGTCAGGCGGTGACATCTGTGCTGTTAATCTGCCTGTGGGTGTGCGAACTGCGACGACCTTTAACCATGGCTCTGCTGCAAAGCTGGAATCGTTCCACATTTCCTTCTCAAGGCGGGCATCATAGATTTCTCCACTGTATATTCCATTATGCAGAATCGGACCAAAGGAAGCCTCCCAGGAACCATTGCTTAAGATACTTTCCCTGGTTCCATCCTCAAATTCAATCTCAAATTGTGCAATAAACCGGGGAGTGTCGTAGGAATAAGGCAGATCCTCTTCTCTCTCATTTTGAAAATACCATCCATTTCCCAG
>JAGLTY010000085.1 GCA_023135025.1 Bacteroidales bacterium
AAAACTATGTGATCTTCAATACTTTTGATGAAAAATACACCATTCATTTCACCATGAAGGCCATTGAGCAGAAATTGCCGGCCAACAAATTCACACGCGTACATCGCTCTTACATTGTAAATACAAGCTGCATCAATATTATTGAAGATAACTCTGTTATTGTCAAAGTAGATGATGGGGCTAAATCTATTCCCATCGGAAAATCTTACAAAGAAAAACTGATGCGGGATATCAATCTGATCATCAAGTAACCCATGATTTCCAATCGCCAGTTGTTTCTGCGTCATGTGGCACAGACATCTGAATCTTCCCTTCAGTTTGAGATCGAAAGAGCCGAAGGGATTTTTTTTTATGATACTTCTGGAAAGCCATATATAGACCTGGTTTCGGGGGTGTCCGTATCTGCCCTGGGGCACGGTCATCCTGCAGTGGTGAAGGCCGTTAAGGATCAGGTAGAGCGTTATATGCATACCATGGTATACGGGGAGTTTGTTCAATCTCCCCAGGTAGAATATGCAGAGTGGCTGACAGAGCGGTTACCCAGGAGCCTTGATAATGTCTATTTCGTAAATTCGGGTAGTGAAGCCATTGACGGGGCTATGAAGCTGGCGAAGCGTTGCACAGGCAGAGGAGATTTTTTTGCATTTGAGAAGGCGTATCATGGGGGGACCCATGGAGCCATGAGTATTCTTGGTGATGCGAAAGGGCGCTCAGGATACCTGCCGTTATTGCCGGGTATCAAGCATATCCGGTTTAATTGTAAGCAGGATCTTGAACGTATTCAAAAAGGAGTAGCCGGCGTTATTGTTGAGCCCATCCAGGCTGAGGCAGGGATTATCGAACCCTCTGAAATGTTCCTTACAAAGGTACGTGAAAAATGCGATGAGGTTGGTGCTTTGATGATCCTTGATGAAATACAGACTGGGATGGGAAGGACAGGAAAGTTGATGGCTTTTGAACATTTTGATGTTGTCCCTGATATTCTCTGCCTGGCGAAAAGTTTTGGAGGGGGCATGCCTTTGGGAGCTTTTATTGCTTCAAAGGAGCTGATGAGCAAACTGACCTTCGATCCACCTCTTGGACATATTACTACTTTCGGGGGGCACCCGGTAAGCTGTGCTGCAGGTATGGCTGCACAGAGGGTTGTTGAGGAAGGTAGATTAATGGTGCATGCAGTTGAGATGGAGCAGCGGTACCGTTCAGGTTTGAAACATCCCCTGATAGGTCGCATACGAGGAAAGGGATTGTTCCTTGCCGTGGAGCTGGACCGTGAAGTGGTTGTGAACCGGTTTATTTCAAAGGCATTTGAAAATGGACTGGTGATTGATCAGTTTCTCTTTTCGGACGATTCGTTCCGGATCGCTCCTCCACTGATCATTTCAGATCGGGAGGTGGATGAATCCATTGAACGGGTAGTGGCTACCCTGGATGGATTGGTGAAACAAGAAAATTGAGTATTCTTCGTTCATAATGTGATATGACCAGAGCTGTTTCCATTCTTCTGTTTTTATTAATCCCTCTATCGCTGTTTTCACAGGAGTCCGAATACCTGGAACTTGTAAAAGCAGAAGCCCGACTTCAGGGTCTGTTTAATCAGCTCTATTCTGATAGCCTGTCAGATGAGCAACCATTCATTGACAGTGTCCGGAAAGAGATGACAGAAGCGCTCTCCATGCAGGGTTCCATGGATTTCCCATGGAGCCGGCTGGACAGAATCGGGATCATCACCTCTGATGACCGAAGGATGAGGGTTTTTACCTGGCATGTAATTGATGATGTCGACCATTATCGTTATTTCGGATTTATCCAGGTGGGTATGAAGAAGGGGAGAACAAAGCTTTACGAGTTAAAGGATAATGGTAAACCCCAGAGGGGGATTATGAAACTTGATCAAACTAAGGCGGACTGGTACGGAAAACTCTATTACCAGGTGTTGACCAATCGCCATAAGCGAAAGACTTATTATACCCTGCTGGGTATGGATTTCAACAATTCACATTCCACCATCAAGAGTGTTGAAGTGATGGCCATTCAGCGAAATGATCCCATTTTTGTCAGATCGCTGTTTTTTAATGGTCGCGATTTTGTGGATCGGCTTGTTCTGGAGTATGCCAACCAGGTGGCCATATCGGTTCGGCACGATCCGGGAACAGGTATGATTACCTTCGACCACCTGGTTCCCTTTCACCCCATTTATGAAAATAGCTTTGAGTTCTACGGTCCCGACGGTTCTATTGACGGGCTTGAATTTTCCGGAGGGCACTGGATCTACCGTGATGATATCGACGCCAGGAACATAGACTGACATTCCGTCAGTCTGGAGCAATTGGCATATCATTTGACACATTCGTGATCAAATGTAAAACCTAAAATAGTTGAACGATGCAGAAAGGTAAGATCAATGTTACCACAGAGAACATTTTCCCCATTATTAAGAAATTCCTCTACTCGGATCATGAGATATTCCTGCGGGAGCTTATTTCCAATGCAGTTGATGCCACACAAAAGCTGAAAACACTGGCTTCGACGGGCAATTTTAAAGGAGAATTGGGCGACCTCACAATCAGGGTTGAAGTAGATAAGAAGAAGAAGACCATCACCGTTTCGGATGCGGGGATCGGTATGACTGCCGACGAGGTGGAGAAGTATATCAACCAGATCGCCTTCTCCAGTGCCGAAGATTTCATGGAGAAGTATAAGAATGACAGCAATGCCATTATCGGACATTTTGGCCTTGGGTTCTACTCCTCCTTTATGATATCGGACAAGGTTGAGATTGAAACCCTTTCATGGGAGGATGGTGCCAAAGGTGTCTCATGGAGCTGCGACGGCAGCCCTGAGTACAGCCTTGGAGAGACCGAGAAGAAGGTGCGGGGTACTTCCGTAACTCTTCATGTCGATTCCGACAGCAAGGAGTTTCTGGAGGAGAACAAGATCAGTGAGTTGCTTGATAAGTACTGTAAATTCCTTCCGGTTGAGATCGCTTTTGGAAAAGAGAAGGAGTGGAAAGATGGCAAAGAGGTGGAGCTGGAGAAAGACAGGGTGATCAACGACACCAAACCATTATGGACCCTTCCGCCCTCTGAGGTAAAGGATGAGGACTACAATGAGTTCTACCGCAAGCTCTATCCCATTGGCGATGAGCCACTGTTCAATATTCACCTGAATGTGGACTATCCCTTTACCCTTACCGGGATCCTCTATTTTCCGCGGATCAAGAATAACATTGAGATTCAGAAGAACAAGATACAGCTCTACAGCAACCAGGTATTTGTGACCGACTCGGTTGAAGATATTGTACCCGAATTCCTGACCCTGCTACACGGGGTGCTCGATTCGCCCGATATTCCGTTGAATATATCCAGAAGTTTTCTGCAGAGCGACTCCAATGTGAAGAAGATCTCATCGCATATTGCCAAGAAGGTAGCCGATCAGCTGGAGGATATCTTCAAGAATGATCGTGAGCAGTTTGAGAAGAAGTGGGATGACCTGAAACTCTTTATCGAATATGGTATGTTGTCGGATGAGAAGTTCCATGACCGTGCCGAGAAGTTTGCCCTGGTGAAGAATGTGGATGGCAAGTACTTTACATTGAAAGAGTACGAAGAGTTGATCAAAGAGAACCAGACTGACAAGAACAAGTCGCTTGTCTACCTCTATGCCACCGATAAGGCTGAGCAGTTCAGTTATATCGAGGCTGCCAAAGCCAAAGGGTATGATGTGTTGCTGATGGATGGTCAGCTCGACACCCATTTCCTGAATCACATGGAGACCAAGTTGAAGGAGTCCAGGTTTGCCAGGGTCGATTCAGAGATTGTAGATAAGCTTATTGAGAAAGATGAGACCAGGGAGTCCAAACTGACCTCCCAGCAGGAGTCTGACCTGACCCCGCTGTTCCAGGCACACCTGCCCGGACAGGAGATGAACTATTTTGTTAGTTACGAATCGCTTTCAGAGGAGGACCACCCTGTGATGATTACCCAGAGCGAATTCATGCGCCGTATGAAGGATATGCAGGAGATGAGCGGACAGGCTTCCATGTTCGGGAACATGCCCGATACCTATAACCTTGTGGTGAATGCCAACCATACACTGGTGGGTAAGATTGTGGAACAGACCGAGAAGAAGCTGGGCAAGAAGCTGGAGGAGTTGCGTGCCAAGAAGACGGGATTATCTGAAGAACAGCAGCTGCTGGAGAAAGCCAAAGAGGGCAAGAAGGAGGAGGAGGTTCCCCAGAGTGAAAAGGACCAGATGGAAGAGGTCAACAAGAAGCTGGGTGAGCTGGAAGATAAGCGCATCGAGATGCTGAAGAAGCACGGGAAGAGCCAGAAGCTGGTGAAGCAACTGATCGACCTGGCTCTGCTTTCCAACAACCAGCTGAAAGGTGAAGATCTTGCTGCTTTTGTGAAGCGCAGTGTGGATTTGATTAAGTAGAAATGGTTTGCCTTAGCTTTGGCGGCCAGATCCAGTAGCTTCAGACAAGTATTGAAAATCGAATGAATTCCACCGTCCCGGGAAGTCAAGGCTACCCGGGGCGGGGGTTTTAGATATCCGCTGATTTCCAGCTTCTTACTCTGAATTTGGTGCGGTCCTGATCCTCTTCGCCACCGTAAATCAGGTTTTTGCTTTTTACCCTTCCCTTTGTAATACGGTCGAAATAGTCCCCGGATTGATTAAAAAAACAACGTTTTAACCTCCTGTTTCAGGTAGTCGATGGCTACCTGTGATGGGGGGGTATTTAATTCTGCAAGGCGCTCCAGGATCAGTTTGCCAAGGGTGGGACCTGATGCATCGGGCTTTACCTCCTTAGCGGTTTCATTGACCAGATTGATTATCTGGTTCTTGGCGGCCTTTATTTTTTCCCATGCTTCTCTGCTCAGATAGGTCTGCTGGGCAATGTTGTGTTCAAATTCAGAAGTGATGTTGCTGAGGAGTTCCTGCTGGAGTTTCCTGGCACTATAATCGGTACGGCTCACACGCATAATCATGCTGTCGGGCGATATGCGTTCCAGCAGCAGGATACTGCGTTCGTAGGCCTGTAGGCGGACCGGCAGAATGTCGTCGGTGAGGTGTATATTAAACTCACTCTTTCTCCTTTTGTCCTCATTTCGGGACCAGGTTCTGAGCATAACCAGGACTGTAAAGAATACGATCAGTGCGGGCACCGTATACTTAAGGATTTCAAGTATTACCTCCATGTTAATCTTTTTTTGAAACTTGATCTATGCAATATTAATGCAATTTATAACTAAAAGCTTACTTTTGAGGGTGAAATAATAATGTCCACCATTTAAAATAATTACCAATGGAACAACTTTCAGCAAGAATTAATTCCCTTTCGCCATCAGCCACTATTGCCATGAATCAAAAGGGACGTGAATTAAAGGAAAAAGGGGTCGATGTGATCAACCTTAGTGTGGGAGAACCCGATTTTATGACTCCCGAACATATCAGAGAAGCTGCCAAAAAGGCGATTGATGGTCCCTGGCACCACTATGCCCCTGTGGCCGGCTATCCCGATCTGCTGAAAGCCATCGTTGAGAAATTCAAAAAAGAGAACAATCTGGATTATAAGCCCTCCAATATCATGGTGAGTGTGGGCGCCAAGCACTCCCTGGCCAATGTGATGATGTGCCTGATAGATAAGGGTGATGAGGTGATTGTTCCCGCACCTTACTGGGTGAGTTATGTGGAGCAGGTGAAGATCGCCGAAGGTGTAAATGTGGTGCTGGATACCACGGTTGAGGATGAGTTCAAGATCTCACCCAAACAGCTGGAAGATGCCATCACTACCAAAACCAAAGCCTTGTTGCTCTGCTCTCCTTCCAATCCAACCGGAAGCGTTTATACGAGAGAGGAGCTTGCAGCATTGGCCGCAGTGATAGCCAAACATCCGGGTATCTATGTGATTGCTGATGAGATTTATGAACATATTAATTTTGTGGGTGGACATGAATCCATTGCCCAGTTCGAAGAGATCAAGGATCGCTGTGTGATCATCAATGGGGTGTCCAAGGGATATGCCATGACAGGATGGAGGATCGGCTATATGGCAGGACCCGAATGGCTGGTAAAAGCTTGCGGAAAGCTGCAGGGACAGATGACATCGGGGGCATGCTCAATCGCCATGCGTGCTTCTCTTGAGGCACTTACAGGCGATCAGTCCTGTGTGACTGAGATGCGTAATGCTTTCCTGCACCGCCGCGACCTGATCCTGGGGCATGTGAACAGTATTGAGGGTGTGAAATGTGCAACTCCTGGAGGCGCATTTTATGTATTTCCTGACCTGAGTACCTACATTGGAAAATCGGTCGATGGCAGGAAAATAGAGACGGATATGGACCTCTGTATCTACCTCCTTGAGGTGGGCCATATTGCAACGGTGCCCGGATCCGCTTTTGGTGCCGATGGGTGTGTTCGGATCAGCTATGCCAACTCCGATGAGAACCTCGAAAAAGCCATGCAGCGACTGAAGAAAGCGCTGGCAGCATTGTCATAAATATCCCCTGTGCCTGAATAAAGCGCTGACAGGGAACCTTCAGAAAAAAGAGATAGAAGAGGGCCGCTTCGGGAAACCGGGGCGGTTTTTTTTATGGGGTGTTTCTGGTTGTTCGGCTCAGTTGACCCGTTTCAGTTTGCCTTGGTGGCATACAAGCGGGGCTGATTTGTCACCATGCCAATTGTGAAAGCCGTTGCCCTGGCATTCGCTATAATCCTTACAATCTGCACATGGTCCCTTTCGGTTCCAGCTACGGTTCCGGAAGGGGGTGAATTTGGTTTGCCATATATGGTAGAAATTGTCGCTGTATATGTTTCCCTGGATAAAGGAGCGGTCAATGTTCGGACAAGCCGAAATGGAGCCGTCGATAAGGATCGATCCGATGTTGATTCCGGCCCTGCAGAAGAAGGGGATATCGCGTACTTTTGATTCATACTCCCCCACGTACCCTTCACAGCTGAATTTCACATCTATTCCACTCTCTTTTCTGCGTTCCACAATAAAGTCGAGCATCTCCTTGAACTCTCTGTCGGTCAGGTTTAACTCCGGATTCTCTTTTGCCCTGCCGATGGGGATGATGGTAAAGAGCCGCCATGCCTTTACTCCTTTGGCATTCAGGTAATTGTAAATCGCCGGCAGTTCTTTCCGGTTTCTGCGGTTGACGCAGGTCACTATATCGAAGTTTAATCTTTCGGTGCCTGCAGCCAGTTCAATGGCCCTGTCGACCCGCGAAAAACTGCCAGGCTTGTTCCGCAGCCAGTCGTGGCTCTCCTCCAGGCCGTCCACACTGATGGTCAGCGCACCCATACCAGCGTTTAGGAGCGATATGTGACGTTCCCGGTCATAGAGATGTCCGTTTGAAACCATTCCCCAGCGCATGTCACGTTTGCGGATCTCCAAGCCCACAGTTTCCAGGTCGTTTCGGAGCAACGGTTCTCCTCCAGTGAGGGCCACGATAAAGTTCTTGGCTGGTTTTTGGATGGTATCGAGCGCTCTGAGAAAATCTTCTACCGGCATGTCAGGATGGTCGGAGGCCACATGGCAATCGCTTCCGCAGTGGAGGCAGTGGAGGTTGCACCGGCTGGTGCACTCCCAGAAGAGGTAGTTCAGTTCATGGAGACGGGTTTCCGCCTTTCTGAATTTTCGAAAGGCCAGCCGTTTTAATGGAGAGAACATCTAATTCTCCTCAAGGGCGATGTTCAGGAATACCTCCATTTCGGGATCCACCAGAACAGTGTCTTTGCTGATGTAGCTGCCATCAGACTCCGGGTCTGTGTCCTCGATGGAAAGTCTCAGCGTGCTGATCCAGGGGGTGTAGAAGGAAAATGCGCCCAGGCTGTCGGTGACCCCGTAGTGCTCGTATAGATCAGATTTCACTTTGATGCCCTCCACCGGTAGATTTGTGGTCTGTGAGACTACCTTTCCCTGGATAAATACATCATCCTGCATGTCCTGAGGCATTCCGTAACATGCCTGGAATACAAACAGTGC
>JAGLTY010000086.1 GCA_023135025.1 Bacteroidales bacterium
CACAGCACGCCACCACTCTGCCGAAGCGATAAGTATCACAATCCAGCCGATATAAGGAAAAATCGATTTATACCATACCAGGCAGCACCAGAGCAGGTTCACAAGCAGCAAGTATACACCGTACTTGATCCACTGATTTTTTACCTCGTCCGGCTCCAATCGTCGATTGATATGGATCAGCCATAGTGCGCCGGAGACAAAATGGGCCATCATTAAGAGGTAGGGCAGCAGGTATTCATGCATGTTGCTTTCTCCTCTCTTTTAAGACCCAGTAAAGCCCTTTTACATCGGAACGCATTTCGGGAATAATCAGCTGGATCGTAAGGCTTTCAATAAATGCCAGCAGGCTTATATTTACCATGACGTAAAAATAGATGGGAACATAGTCCACGAAAAAGAGCAGGATAAAGAAGATACCCTGCAGGTAGCCTCCCAACTTGATGGACCAGAGATGGAAACTCTGAATCTTTCCGAACTTGATCAACGGTGAGAGATGGGTAACGACATAACTGGCTACAAAAAAATAGAACAGCCAGGCATCGGGACCAATCTCACCGATTTTAAATATTGTGATTCCTGAAAGGGCGGTAATATAGACCCCGATATCGGCCAGTGAATCGATACGGGCACCGATGGCCGTCTGCTGATTGAACCTGCGGGCAATCCATCCGTCCCAGACATCGGTATTCAGACTGATCACCACCAGGATGGCGTATACCATCTCCTGCTTGAGGATGATCATCAGCACGATGACCGGAAACATAAACATCCTGTAAAGAGAGAGGATATTGGGAATGGTCAGCGGAATCCGCTGTTTCAGCAGGAAAATCTCACGCATGAGGGTTGGTTTTAAAGAGCTGGCACCCCTTTTCACGGAGCAGGCTGATGCCCTCCTGCAGGTCCATCTCCCTGATGTTGCCAACAGCTCCTCTACAGAATGGACAGCTGTGGTAATTGCCCTTTGAATCGATATGAATATAGCGGTTTCCGGCCCCGTAACATCCTACTTTGCGCTGGTGGTATCCCGGGTATTGTATGATGGGGTAGGAACGGTACTTTGCTGATCCGTTCATTTTCAGGTAGAAATCGACCACGGTCGATTGTTCCTGGCTGGTTAGCAAAACATCTTTTCCTGCATAGTTACCCGCTTTCCGGGTTTCAAGAAACCTGACAAAGGGGATCTCCATGTTTCGGGCCAGTGTCATGTACCTCATCAACTGCTCCTCCCGGGCCATTCCGTGAGTAACACAAAGGGTCAGATTAGGTATAATACCAACAGCTTTGCAATTCTCAACGGCTTCCATAACCCATCGGTATGCTTCCGGGTGCTTCCGGAACCGGTTGTGAATTTCTGCCTCCCAGTGGTCCAGGCTGATGTTGGCACCGGTCAGACCTGCAACTTTCATATCCCAGGCTTTTTCCCGCGTGAGTCCATAACCCGAAGTGGAGAGCCAGAAATCCATATGATCCTTTCCCAGTTCCAGTAGACGAACCAGGTCCCTGAACCTGAGCATGGGCTCGCCACCTCCAATCTGAATATGAGGGATCCCCAGTTTGATGGCTTCCCGGAGGACCTTCGACAGGTCCGCAATGGATAGATGTTCCCATTTCTCAATGTTATTTCCCTCATAACAGTGTTCACACCTGTAATGACAACGGCTCGAGATAGAGAGGATAAGGGTTTGCAGCAGGATATCTTCGGTATCTGGTACAAAAGCTCTTCTGATTTCCTGTTGAATCATTGCATTAAAACCTGCAGATGGGAATCCAGGAGTATATATACTCCAGTAGTAACGGTTTCCGGAACGTACTATCTTGTGATCTCTTTTGTTACCATGGAGCCGTTTCCGCTGCCTGAGGAGCAGCGAAAGCGCTTTAATTGAGGTTACCGGGTTTCGGAAAGTGGATACCGAAATTTTCAGCAGCGTAACCCCGGCTTTGAGTTTGATCCACCTTGCCGGCATTCCCGTAACCAGTGGATTACTTCTCCTTATTATCATAGGCCCATATATGCTCCTCCAGCATCTCCTGCATCAGCTCATTGGAATATTTGTTAAAATTTCCTGTTTTTCGTATCTCCTTCAGTGCTTTTACCCTGGGGGGACCTTTGGGATCCTGGAGAATTTCGTAATACCCCTTGCTGTGCAGAATGATGGTGCGCTCACCCTTCGCATCAGGCACAGGAAAAACGAGTTCGGCTTCATCCCCAATTTCAGGTTGAACATAGTAAAGGGCATCGTCTTTCAAAAGATTTCCTGCTACATTGTTCCCATTCTCATCAACCGCTTTGGAAAGCTGAACGATTGTTGCCGGCTCTGGAGCGGTTTGCTCCAGGCTTACACCCACATAACCGATCTCCCAAAAATAGGAACCGGCCTCCAGTTTAATACGGAGTGGCCCTTTTTCTATGTCTGAAAGGTCAAGTTCCAGTATATCTTTCTTAAAGGCCATGGGCCCAACTGTATTGTAGTAATCGTAAAATTCCCACGCTCCATCTTTAAAGAGATAGACCGACAGAGGGATGTTCTGACTGAGGCTCCAGCTCTCCATCTGTTTCGGATCCCCATCCTGTTGTCTCTTCATCCACATTTTGTAGGAGGCTCCAAGCATCTCCCGGAAATTCTGGTAGACAAAGTCGAGCCAGTAACTGTTCTTGGCCGATATTACCAGGTGGGCTGTTTTTATACCATGTGGAATATTGTAGGTGAGTTTGACCCCATCCAGCAGGGGAGGGTCCCTGGATGGATCATTTCCCAGGTATACCAGGTCGTCCTCTTTTTCAATGAGAGGAAGTACCTCTTCTCCCCTGAGGCTGATTGCTGAGACTGGGGCAACAGGTTCTGAAATGATGTGTCCCACCCCATATTTATCGACCATGACCTCCTGGTCCGCTGCATGATCGTATACCATTAGTTCGAGCAGATTGGTATGTTGCACCTCCTCCAGCTGGTTGGAGATTTTTAACCTGTACTCCCCATCCTCCTCCACCAGTCCGGGCAGCAAAAGGTAGTCGTGCCGCTCCAGGGGTGGATAGACAGCACCGCTGTAGATCTCTCCTGCAAACTCAAACGCCTCTCCGTTCCAGGTATAGATAAAAGGGCATGAGTTCCCTGTCAGGAGCATAACCAGCAGGAAGAGCAGCAAAAAGGCCACATAGGCCACAGGGATCAAGGCCACCCCGAAAAGGATGGAATAGGTGGTAGTGTGCTTGGTGGAGTGGTTGTAAATATCGAGCCTTTCAACAGCACTGTTTGGCACCATCCAGGTGGTTTCGTCTATGGCTCTCTTCTGGTTCACATAGAGATGCACCTCATTAAGCAACCGGGCATCTCCTTTTTTCTTTCGGTATCGTTTTACTTGATTGGGGCTGACTGGAGAGATATCATCACCTTCCTGGTAGTAAACCGTTCTCAGCTTCAATTCCAGGGAATCTTTATGGAATGTTACTGAGTGTACAAAATAGTGGGCCATGAAGTTATGGACAACAAATTGTTTGTCCAGGTCGGACAGTTTAACCAACTCTTCGGCTGGAGGCTGGTAGGAGGTGGAAACTTTGTAGTAGTAGCAACCTGCAATAAAGTTTATAAGCAGGATCAAGATGACTCCGGCAAGGCCCTGGCGAATCAATCTCTTTCTGTTTTTTAAAAAGTTCAGTTGTCTGATCAACAGGATCCTGACCAGGAAGTTGCCAAATCTCATTAAGTGTGTTTAGGGGAGATCAAAAAGTAAGATACATCTTTTTTCAAAGGCCGATCCCTTAATGAGGAAAATTTTGGGGTAAAAGAATGATCAGGGTTACCCTGAAGCCATAAACCAGTAGTTTAAAGAGGAACATATGTTAATCAAGACCTTCAGTAGTTCTGTTCATGGTATCAGTGCCATTAAAATCTCCATAGAGGTTCATATAACCCAGGGGATCCGGTTCTTTATAGTGGGACTGGCCGATAATGCCATCAGGGAGAGTCAGCAACGCATCGAATCGGCACTGACCAACAATGGATTTGAATGGCCCCGCTTCAGGGTGGTAATCAACCTGGCGCCTGCCGATATCCGCAAGGAGGGGACCCACTTTGACCTTCCCCTGGCTATCGGGATCCTGGCAGCAACCCGGCAGGTAAGTGATAACCGGCTGGCCGATTACCTGATTCTGGGCGAACTGTCACTGGATGGAAGCGTGGTGCCGGTAAAAGGGGTACTCCCCATGGTGTTGCTGGCCAGGGAGGAGCAATTCAAGGGGGTCATAGTACCTGTGGATAATCGAGCAGAGGCTTCAGTGGTGGATGGAATTGAGGTGATTGCAGTTTCCGATCTGAGCGGTGTGGTCTCTTTTCTGAATGGTATGCCGGCAGAGGCTGCCGGTAAAGCTGAATCATGGAGCGGTTCGAAGGGTGGTCGTGAACGATACGGTGTCGATTTTTCGGAAGTAAAGGGCCAGGCTGCAGTCAAGCGCGCCATGCTGATTGCTGCGGCAGGATCGCACAACCTGATCCTGGTGGGGGCGCCCGGATCTGGCAAGAGTATGATGGCACGCCGGCTCCCCACCATTATGCCACCCATGTCGCTGGAAGAGTCCATCCAAACCACCCGTATCTACTCAGTGTCGGGCAGGGTGAGCAGTGAAAACGGTCTGATCAGAACCAGACCCTTCAGGATGCCCCATCACTCCAGTTCAAATATTGCCATGATCGGGGGCGGGAGTTCACCACAGCCCGGGGAGATCTCGTTGGCTCATAACGGAGTGTTGTTCCTGGATGAACTCCCCGAATTTAAACGAGGTGTTCTGGAGGTGATGCGTCAGCCGCTGGAGGATCGGGAGATCCATATCAGCAGAGCTGCCTACCGGGTGGTCTATCCTTCGGATTTTATGCTGGTGGCAGCCATGAATCCCTGCCCGTGCGGCTATTATAATCATCCAGAAAAGGAGTGCAACTGTGGTCCGGGTATGATCAAACAGTACCTCTCCAGGATATCGGGTCCGTTGCTTGACCGGATCGATATGCATCTGGAAGTGGTTCCGGTCACATTCAGGCAGTTGTCTCAAAAGGAACATGCAGAAGGAAGCGCAGCCATGCGGGAGCAGGTCATCCGGGCCAGGGAGGTTCAATATGAAAGGTTTAAGGGAGCCGGTCATGTATCTTGCAACGCCGGTATGGGAACCGCCCTCAGGAACCGACATTGTGCATTGGACAGGGCAGGCACTTCCATGATCAGGCTGGCCATGGAGAGACTCGGTTTTTCTGCCAGGGCCTTTGACAGCGTACTAAAAGTGGCACGCACTGTTGCTGACCTGGAAGAGTCTGAAAAAATTCACTCTTCCCATCTGGCTGAAGCTATCAATTACCGCAACCTGGACCGGGAGGGGTGGTCGGGTTAGTTTTGAAAAATGGAATATAGTTACTAATATTGTAATTCAAATAATCATGCATGTGATTTCCTATAAGTACATCAGAGAATACATTAAGAAGTATCCTGATAGCAGGGTTTCTTTAACATCATGGTACAGGAAGCTGAACAGAAAAAGGCCTGCTGGAATACATGATTTGAAAAGGGCATTTCCCGGGGTGGATTATGTGGGGAATAATAGGTATGTCTTTAATATTAAGGGAAATAAGTATAGGGTGGTTGTACTTCTGTTATTCAGTACTCAGATTGCCTATATCAGGTTTATCGGAACTCATGCAGAATATGGAAGGATCAATTGCAAAGAAATCTGACGATCATGGTGGAAATAAAGAATGAAATACAGTATGAGCGGATCATTGAACGAATTGAGGAACTATTGAAATTGGTTGATAATGATACTCCGCTGACAGATAAGAATATGGTAGAGTTGGAGTTGTTATCACTTCTGGTGGTTGAATATGAGGAAAAAAATTACCCCATTGAGCCACCCACCCTCATTGAGATGGTTCAGGAACGCATGGCGGAAATGAAACTCTCCCAAAAGGAACTTGCTGAACTATTGGGAATAAGCCCTCCACGCATCAGTGAATATTTGAATGGAAAATCCGAACCTACACTAAAAGTGGCCAGGCTTATGCATCAGAAACTGGATATAGATCCGGAGATTCTGCTGGGTTGATTTACCCGATATTTGGCCGAATTTGCACCGAAGGGGATCCTGAATAAGAAGTTTACTGTTACAGTATTGGAGGTTGCCTCAAGTTGGTAGCAGATCGGGCAAGAGCATGAAGGCACGCCTGATGCATGAGAAGCTCGATATTGATGCCTCTATTCTATTGGGAACAGTTTAACACCCTCCCTCTACCCGCTTCTTTTTGGGGCGGGGGGCAATTTTTGGAAGCGCAGGGGCCGGCTGACTGCTGCTCTCCACAACGGCGCCTCCGCCCAGGGCCTGACCGGCACCTTTTCGGAAATCGTACTTGGCGATCTCTTCGTCCGGACTGGTTGATGGTGGTGCAGTGGGGTTCATAATGGTCTCCACCCAGTAGTTGAGTCCGCCCTGCAGCACGTAGTTGTTCTGGTATCCCAGCTGACGGGTGAGCATCCAGGCCTGGTTGGCATTTACCGTACCGTTAGAGTAGAATACATTGTAGCGCAGGTCCTGGTTGATATAATCCTTCCATTGATCTTCCAACATCGAGGAGAGGGGGATATTGATGGCGCCAGGCAGATGAAACTTCTCATACTCATCCTCGCTGCGTACATCGATCAGCACCAGCGAGGGATCCTTACTAACCAGCATATGGGCTACCTCGTCGGGCGAAAAGTACTGCATTCCGCTGTTTACATATTCCAGCAGGTCCTGGGGAGAAAGTTTATAAGGGTGGGTGGTATTGGCCGGAACTGCGGCCAGGATCAGTCCCAGGGGGATGATAATCAGGGCTAAATATAATCTTGGTTTCATTGAACTATGTTTTATGTGTTAAATGCTTCAATGTATAAACGGGCAAACTCCTTTTTTGTTTATTGTCGGCCTATCGGGCTGGTTAATACTCCTCCCGGGGGAACTTCTTTTCGGCCCATTCGCCAACCCAGAACATGCCCATTGCCACAATAATGATCCCCAGTACCACTACTCCGTCTTTCAGGCCCAATGCATGGGGCAGGGTGGGAGTCCCTTTGAATGAACCTTTATAGAAGGGCTCCAGCAGGGGGTAGGCTTCCGCAAAAATGATAATTCCAAGGAACATTCCGCCAATAAAGAACATGGCATCGATTTTCCCGATGGAGGCACCACAGAAGCTGGTTCCCGGACAGAACCCGCCGGTGATAAAGCCAGCACCCATAATGGCACCACCAATAATGGTCGACCAGAGGTAGGTGGGATTGACATAGACCATATCGAGGTCGATCCAGTTAAACAGGCTCATAAAAAGCAGTCCCAGCATGGCCACAATGGCTGCGGTGAAGAATACCTTCAGCACCACGGTGTCGTAACCGTAGAACATCCCGGCCAGTTTGCGACTGGAGGAGAAGCCGCTGCTCTCCAGCACAAATCCGAACCCGATTCCGATAAGGAAGGCCAGGAAAAAGTTGGTATTTTGAGTTATGATATCGTTTATAATTAATGGTCCCATGATCGTGATATATAATGTTAAATCCAGTTTTTCCTGAAGAACCAGGCAAGTGCAAATGCGGTTCCGAAAATAAATGCCATGGAGATAAAGCCTCCCAGGGAAAGTACACCCATGCCACTGAGAGCCGAGCCACTGGTGCATCCACGGCCCAGCTGCGATCCGAATCCAAAGAGGATTCCGCCAATAACGGCGAAGATGATCCGGCGTTTGGAGGTGATTTTCGGGGAGTGCTCTACTTTAAATTTCAGGCGGTTGAAGATGGCGCCAGAGATAAAGGCTCCCACAATGACCCCCAGCATCTGGAATACCAGCCACGATTTTAAGGGTCCTTCGGAGTACAATGCATCACACTCCGAAGGACCCTTAAAATCGTG
>JAGLTY010000087.1 GCA_023135025.1 Bacteroidales bacterium
ATTTCAGAGTCGACCGATAAGAGTCCCGATGTGGGCTCATCCACAAAGAGAACAGAGGGTTCCCTGATCAGTTCCAGCCCGATATTTACCCTTTTGCGCTGGCCACCGCTGATCACTTTGTTAAGGGGCTTTCCCACCTTCAGATCCCCGATTTCATATAGATCCAGGTCGTGTAATACCTGGTCGACCACTTCATTAAGCTGGGCTTCATCATGGTTATCCAGGCAAAGTTTTGCATTGTAATAGAGATTCTGCCTGACGGTCAGCTCCTCCAGCAACAGGTTGTCCTGCGGAATAAAACCGATGACTCCTTTCAATTGCTGCCTCTCCTTTTCGTGATAGAGGTTATACCCGTTGACCAGGATCTCCCCCTGCTGTGGTTCCAGGTTGCCGTTTAATACGTTGAGCAGAGTTGATTTACCAACGCCGCTTCCGCCCATGATCCCGATCAACCGGCCCGACTCCTCATTAAAACTAAATCCATGGAGCCCGTTGCTGCTGTTCCTGAAACGAAACTCAACATCCCTGGCGATAAAGGTTATTCGTGAACTGAAAGAGGCAACAGAGAAAACTCCGGCCACATCTGTGTAGTAGATGGTATCAATTTTCCGTCCCCTGACTGAAGCTCCGTGATCGAAGGTGTAGGTGATTCCCGGCTGTATCAGCTGACCGTTCAGGAACAGATCTTCTTTTCCCTGATAACGAAGCACATAGGTGTTTACACTTGTTATATTTAAAAAATAGATCAGACCCTCAAGGTGATGGTTATGAATATGATGTACTCCCTTAACATCAGCTTCGTGACCATTGCTGATGAGCAATACAGACTCCTTAACAGGCATCTCTTTCAGGGGGTATACTATAAAATGGAGGATCTGCATGTACTCCTCCTCGTCAAGATTGAATGCCGTGGCCACTGTCTGCAGGAACTCCAGTTCTGTGTCGCGAATTACAATCCCGTATGCAATATATTCCACCAGTTGTATGATTACATAGATCTTCTGCCGTTGTTCCAGTTCCTCGTTGATCTGTTCACAAATGGAGAGAATCCGAACGGCAGTGAGGGATCTCCTTTTCTTTCGCTTAACGCTTTCTTTATCAATAGTATCATGGTGGTAGTGTTGCAGGTAGTTCTCAAAGATGGCCATGTACTTCTCTGTAAGTTCGCTATTCAGCTGACGGGAAAGGAATGCATGGATGATGGCTCTCTCCTTTTTAGATAGCTCCTGAATCTCATCGATATCCACAATTAATGCAAAGAGTTGCATCATTGCTTTTAAAATGGCTTCACTCATGATTTAATGTCTCTATACGAATATATTCAAATTTAAGTGGTTACCCCCGGAATGTGTTTTTTTTTTCTTATTTTGACTTTCTGATGGAGAATAAGAAAGCAATTATCGATTTTGAGGGTTCCATCTCCTTTGAGACCATGGAGAAGCTGCTAAACCAACTGAAGTCGGCCCGGCAGTTTAATGCACTCAGAAAACCTGTCAGGAAACGGGTTTATGGAACTGTGGTCGAATCGATCGATAATATTTTCAAGTATTCCGCTCCTGTTCAGGGCAAGGTACAGATATTAAAAAGGCCTCCACAGATACAGGTAAAAGAGCAGGAGGGAAAATTTATTGTTAGTGCGGGAAACCTTATTCAGAACGATCAGGTAGACGATCTCAGGTTTAAGTTGAATCGTATAAACAAGATGGACGACAAAGCGCTGAAATTACTCTATGAGGAGGTGATCAACAAAGAGGCTTCAGACAGGGACCGTGGAGCCGGCCTCGGACTGATTACCATGGCATTGCGGACAGATGAAAATATTCGCTACCACTTCGATCCTGCAGGTCCGGTGCACTCCTATTTTACAATGCATATCACTATTAAAGAATAACCAATGGAAAAGCTAATTATCGAACCAACGGCTAACTCACCACTTATTGTACTTGATCCGGAGATGAGAAATTTTGAGTTCTCGGGTGAATCCAGACCTGAGAATGTTCGTAAATTTTATCTACCTGTGCTGGAGTGGTTGGAGGCCTATACGGCTTCCCAGGAGAGCCTCCAGGATGATCAGCGGACATCCGGACTGCAGTGTCAGTTTAATTTTGAGTACTTTAACTCAACCTCTGCCAAGTATATTCTCGATATTTTTAAATCTTTGAATGCACTGCATTTACTTGGACTTGATCTGAAGATTAAATGGCTCTATGAAGAGGATGATGAAGATATGCTCGAAGTGGGCCAGGAGATGTCGAGGATGTCGAAGCTCACTTTTGAATATATTATATCCTGATTCCCATCACCAGAACATCATCAATCTGCTCCACCTCTCCCTGCCAGGCAGCCATTTTTTCCATCAGGATCACCTTCTGCTCCCCCATAGGCCGGTCCTGAATCTCCAGCAATAGTTTTCTGAAATTGATGGCGCGGTATGTTTTTCTTAGCGGGCCTCCCAGTTGATCCAGATATCCGTCTGAGAAGAGATAGATGGAATCCCCTTTCTTCAGCTTTATGGAGTGGTTTGTAAACGGAACCGGTTCCTGTTCATAAATGCCAATGGGCATACGGTTGGGACGAATATGTTCAACGGCCCCATCCCTGACAAGGTACAATGGCCGGTTTGCCCCGGAGTATTCCATCGATTTTTTCTTCAGATCGATCACACACAGGGCAATCTCTATGCCGTCCTGGGCCTCATCCCTGGAGCCGGTCTGATGCAGCGATGTAATAACCACCTCCCTCAGCTGTTCAAGAATCTTTCCGGGATTCAGCACCCTGCTCCGGTTCACAATTTCGTTCATGGATGCGATCCCCAGCATACTCAGAAATCCCCCGGGGACTCCATGACCTGTGCAGTCGGCTACCGCAATCAATAGTTTTTGATCCTTCTCCCTGGCCCAGTAGTAGTCGCCACTCACAATATCCCTGGGTTTGTACAGGATAAAATGGTCGGACAGGTGCTCCTTTAATATGTGAACCGGTGGAAGAATGGCCGACTGGATCCTCTCGGCATAACGGATGCTGTCAAGGATCAGCTCCTTCTGGTTCGATATGGTGTCTCTCTGGAGGGTAGCCAGGTCGAGTTGCGCTTCAATCTCCTCCTTCTGCGTCTCAATCTCCTCTTTCTGCTCCACCACCTCGCGGGTTCTCTCCTTTACCTTCTCCTCCAGATCCCTGTTCATGGCAGAGATGTTCTCCACATAGTTGTGGATCTTTTCAGTCATCTCATTGTACCCTTCTGCCAACTCCCCGATTTCATCATCGGTCCGAACAATGGTATAACGTTCCGTATCACCGCCCCTGGTATTCCGGATATTGGACAGCAGCTCTTTTATGGGCCGTGTGATATCCTGGTTGGTCCATCGTACGAAAAGTAGCAGGTAGATAAAGGAGACCAGGATGCCGTTGCCGATTCCCACCAGCATCACGATGGAATCGATGGCGTTCACATAGAAAAATTTGTCATTATCCTCTGCCGAGGTTTCATCTTTACCTATTCCAATAATATCGCTCCATGGTCCGAACAGGACCTCTCTCTGTTCATTGGAGAGCGCCTCCAGTTCAAGTGCTTTGACAGAGGTGAGACTCAGGATTAGGTAGACCATCACAATCAGCAAAGGAAGGAAGGTGGTAATTCCACTGGCCACCATCAGCCGGTTCCTGATTCCGCCCCTTTTTTTCTTGAAAACCTGCTTGCGGAGTTCCTCTTCCGAATAGATATGATCGATATAGCGGATATGCACACGGTGCTTCTGCCAGTAAAGGATAAAAAGGAACTCCAGGGCTGTGGCTACTATGGTCAGGTAGTGCAGCTGGATAAACATGCTTCTCTCCACTTCGGCTTCAACGCTGACTTCCGAAACCAAGAATATCATGGAAAAGATAATTACCACAATGTTGGGCATGGTGATAATAATGCTATTCACCATTGGGACATTAAAGAGGCGTTTCTTACAAAAGGAGTGCAACTTCTGGGGAATCTCCTTTTTCCTTCTCTTCTTCCTGAAGAAACGTTTGAACGGCCTGTTAAACAGAAACCCGGTCAGCAGGCTGACGCCCAGCAGCAGAAAGAGGAGAATGAAATAGCGTGAAAAGGGCCCCTTCTCTGCAAACATCCTGAGGCTATCCTCGTCGTCAGTTTGTGGCCCGATGAGGATTCTATCATCTGAAGATTCAGAAAGTGTGTCGGCACTTTGCGCCTCCAGTTGTACGGCTTTGTTTACCAGGCTGTCAATACTCCCCTGGATGGCCAGGTTCAGTATGCTGTCGATCTCCTCTTCGCCAAGTTCTGCAATGGAATCATAAGCAGCACGCAGAGAATCTGCGGTAGCAGAAATCTGTTCTGTTCCACCACGTTTTTCGATAAATGTGGGTACGTACTGGAAAATGATAAACCCGATGAAGGGGAATACCAGGAAGAAATAGAGCATCATTGAGGATAGGTATATCCTCAGTCCATAAAATTTGGGAATGCTCTTTTGTTCCATCTGCTGTCAATATTCAGACCGCAATAAAAGTAAGAGAGATAATTTTGAAATCAAAAGTTTGTTATCCCAATCATTATACATTATTGCCCGACCACTCCTCCGGCCATTCGGAAAGTCCTTTATAGAACATCAGGTGTTCGTGATGGGGCTTTACCTTATCTTCGATGGCCAGCATCTCATCGGCTGTGAGGGGCTCAAACTCCTTGGCGATCTGCATGTTCTCCTCCAGTTCGGCGATCTTATCAATCCCCACAATAATGGTACTGATCGGCAGTGACATGGTGTAGCTCATGGCCTCTTTCATGGTGATGATTCCGCCATGGGAGAAAATCCGGTCGCGGGCAGGAATCTTCATGCCAATGATCCCCATATTTTTCTCCACAGCAGTGGGCAGCAGTTTTTCAATGTAAGGATTGTAGTGCTTGTCTGCAGCATTCAGGGCCATTAGTACGGCATCGAAAGGATAGCGATCCACCAGCTCTTTCATGGGGTCGGGATCGTTGTGACCGGTAATGCCCAGAAAGCGGACCACACCCTCCTCCTGTGCTTTTATAAGTGCCTTCATGCACCCTTCATCGGAGAAGATATATTCGATATCCTCATCACCACCACCTTTGATGTTATGGATCTGCCACAGGTCGATCACATCGGTCTGCAGGTTCTTCAGTGAGCTTTCCAGGTGACGCATTGCACCATCGTAACTGCGGTCATGGGTCTTGGTGGCAAGGAACACTTCGCTGCGGCGGGTTTTCATCACCTCGCCCACATGTCGTTCGCTGGTGCCCCGCAGGTGATCACCTTCACTGCTGGTTCCATCCATGCCGTACCATGCCGAGGTATCGATATAGTTGATGCCCATATCGATACATTTGTTGACAATGGCAATGGCCTGCTCCTTCATGCCCACCTGCTCCACGGTGGCCTGTGCTCCCAGGCTGTAAATGCCCACCATCTCCCCGGTATTCCCAAAGGGACGTTGGGGCAGTTTCAGGGGGATTCCTGTGGTTGAACACGACTGAAGGCTGCCAAGCAGCGGGGCCATTCCCATGGCGGAGGTTCCGGCGATCAATTTTCGTAGAAATTCCCTGCGGGTGTTATCGGTGTAAAGTTTCATGGTAATTTGGGTTTGGTTTCGGGTTAGGACCGGTTCTCTGCAAGATAATACCAAATGCAATACCAGTCAATCAGCCCCCGATGATCAATCTCCTTTGAAAAAATGTAAATTAGCACATGAATACGTTTGATAAAATGTAAAATTCGGATAGATCATGGAGCGTTTGGCATTGCATAAACTGAAGACCTGGAAAGCCGAACCAGACCGAAAGCCGCTGATTATCAGGGGTGCGAGACAGGTTGGAAAGACCTGGCTCATGAAGGAGTTTGGAGAAAGGGAGTACTCCGGGATCGCATATATTAACTTTGAGAGTTCTAAGCATCTTCGAAACCTGTTTTTGGATGATTTTCATATTCCAAGAATCATCACTGCCATTCAGATTGAAACAGGAGTCAGGATTGAAGCGGAAAACACATTAATCATTCTGGATGAGATACAGGAAGCACCCGGTGCAATCACTTCCCTGAAATATTTTTATGAAAATACCCCTCAATATCACGTCATATCAGCGGGTTCCTTATTAGGAGTTGCCTTGCATCAAAAGATATCCTATCCTGTTGGAAAAGTCGAATTCCTGGATCTGTTTCCCATGAGTTTTCCGGAATTTCTTATGGCAACAGATCAACAGCCGCTGCTTGAACTGATTGAGAGAATGGATTGGGACCTGTTGAAGAGCTTTAAAGGAAAGCTGGTTCTATTCCTTCGATATTACTACTATGTGGGCGGGATGCCTGAGGCAGTAAATTCCTTTGTTAATAGAAATGATTTTCAGCAGGTACGGAAGATACAAAAGGATATACTTACCGCTTATGATAACGATTTCTCCAAACATGCTCCTCTTAACAATGTACCCCGGATAAGGATGCTATGGAACTCTATCCCATCACAGCTTGCAAAAGAGAACAGGAAGTTCCTCTATAAAGTGGTGAAAACCGGGTCAAGGGCAAAAGATTATGAACTGGCACTCAATTGGCTTTCTGATAGTGGCCTTGTGCATAAAATATACCGGGTATCCAAACCAGGATTCCCCCTGAAATCTTATGAAGATCAGGGAGCTTTCAAACTGTTTATCACAGATGTGGGCCTGTTGGGTGCCATGGGTGATATTGACGTACGAACACTTCTTGAGGGGAACGTGATTTTCCAGGAGTTTGAAGGAGCTCTCACAGAACAATATGTATTGCAACAATTACTTACCGATCCTGAGCTGGCCATCTTTTACTGGTCGGCCGACAGATCCACAGCTGAAATAGATTTTCTTGTTCAGTATTCGGGCAGGGTGATCCCGGTGGAGGTGAAAGCAGAAGAGAACTTAAGGGCTAAAAGCCTGCGCTTTTTTTGTCAGAAATATGACACCCAAACAGCCATCAGAACATCTATGTCGGATTACAGGGAAGAGAGCTGGATGACCAACCTTCCCCTGTACGCCATTCATCTCTTAACTCAACTGGACCGGAGTAATGAGTCCTTCGGGTGAGGTAAATTCATTTTATCCAGGATGGCAATAAACCTCTGCATTTCAAATCCCCTTTCAAGATCCTCAAGGGCTTTGCTGTATTGTCTATTCATGTAATGTCTTCTTGCCAGTACATTAGGCGACACATACCTTTCCTGGGCCAGAATCTTCCGAAAGCACCTTTCCACTCTCCACCAGTTCGGAGAATTGTTTCATGAACCTGGCTGCAGGAGTATCGATCTAATGAAGCAGGGATCCGGCTTCCTCCAGGGCCCTGATGTCTTCTTCCGGAAAGGAGCCATTTCCTTTAGGTCCAACATTCAACAGAAGATTGGCATCAATCGCTCGGGCATCAGTCAGCATCTGCATGATCTCATCTACAGTTTTGTGGTTGCCGTCATGTGCTTTGTTATAGCCCCATGCATGCGGCTGGAGGGTATTACAGATCTCCCGCGGTTTATCTTTGTTTTTCTCATACACCATTCTGGCCACCTCAAATTGCTGGCCCACTTTGGCCCCGCCTCCCCGTTCCGGGGCCATAAAATCTTCATCTCCATTGGCACCCTGTTTAAATGAGATAAGGGCATGGGGGGAGAGCGAGCGGACAAGGGCATAGGTGGAATCAATGGGGAAGAGGTCGGGACGGCTGTAGAAGCCCATGATGGGGTCGAACCAGATCCCCGCAATGTTGGGATAGTGGGTAAGAAGCTCCCTGAGCTGTTGGTGCACAAAATCAACGTAAATCTTAAAATCAGCCTCCTTCCCAAACTTGTACTCCGGTTGAGGTTCCTTGTAGGC
>JAGLTY010000088.1 GCA_023135025.1 Bacteroidales bacterium
ACCGTAGTTGATTGTGAGGGATACAAGGCGGTACACTGTGCCGGTCTGATGGGCAGTGTGGAGGATACCATCTGGGAAGCTTCTGAGAGGGCTTTCGAAACGGCCCTTACCATTCTGGAACAGGAGGGACTTACCATTCAGAATATCATCAGGCAGTGGAACTATATAGAGAATATTGCCATTGTTGATGATGTGGATGCTCCGCAGAATTACCAGGATTTTAATGATGTACGCGCCAGGTACTATGACCAGGTAGACTTTGAACAGGGGTATCCGGCAGCCACAGGCATAGGTCAGGATACCGGTGGTGTGATTATCGGATTTATTGCACTTTCAGATTCCGATATCATCTCCATTAAGCCCATTATGAATCCCGGACAGATCGATGCCCATGCCTATTCCGAGGTTGTACTGGAAGGAAATTCTGTACAGAAATGCACCCCGAAGTTTGAGCGGGCCAAGCTGGTTACCATTGGATCGAGGAATTATATCTATGTATCGGGTACCGCCTCCATCCTGGGAGAGAAAACCGTACATGTGGGTGATGTGGAGAAGCAGACCCTGACCACCATTGAGAATATCAAAAGACTGTTCTCCAGGGAGAACCAGGAGAGCCTGGGGCTGGACTTTGATGTTTCGAAGGTCCAGTTTTCACACCTGAGGGTCTATGTGAAGCACAAGGAGGATATTCCCGCGGTAAAGAAGATTTGTGACGCGGAACTGAATTGCAAATCGTGCCTTTACCTGGAATCGGATGTATGCAGGGAGGAGCTTCTGGTTGAGATCGAGGGTGTTTTCACCGTTTAGTCCCGAACATCACCCATACTGCACTATTTCACCTTCACAATCACCCCTTTATAACGAGTCAGGGCCGGCTCTCCATCATCCGTCACTGCCAGGATAAAATGGAGGGTCTGGGGAATCCCCATGGAGGGCGCCGTAAAGGAGGCTTCAGCGGCATCTTCATTTTCCAACTTGAGCCAGTAGACCGAGTTTCCTACCTCCCGGTAGTAGGTCCACCGGTAGGTAAGCATGTCACCATCAGGATCGCTGCACCCTTCTGCCTGCAGCAACACCTTTTCACCCTCTGTTGTTTCAATGACCTCTTTATGCGCCAGGGCGACCACCGGTGGATGGTTGGCCTGCTCATACCCTTTGGTGCACCAGTCCATTCGTGCTGCAAAGTCATTCTGGAAGGCTTCGCGCCAGCGCCAGATGGTGGCGTGGTTCCCTGTATGGTACTGTTGATCTACATCAGAGTATACTTCATCCATCGCATTGGTCCACAACGGCCGGGTCTCCGGCTCAAAGAAATATTTTTCGGTGCGTGGTGTGTAGTATTCATAGCGTCCGCCCCAGCTGCCGTAATCGGGGTGTTCGCTGCATCCCAGTCCGTTGTTGATCAGGTAGAGAAACGAGGGAGTGTCGCCCTCCATCAGGTAGGCCACATCGGGATATTCGGCACCCAGCGGACCGTGGTTCTCCTGGATGTTCTCCCTTATCCACTCCTTGCTGATCACCTCTCTGTTGCCTCCAGGAAAACGCCCGTGAAACTGATCGCCTGAAATGCCGCTCCAGGTAGCAAAGTGATAGCCCTCCCTGCCGTTGTGTGCATAACCTGGCGTGCATATGTAGAAGAGATCAGGGAACGTCCTGCGCATCCAGGGACCGGAGTCATCCTGGTCGGAGATGGTATAGACCCGTAGTTTGTTTAGGTACTTCTCCAGATCTTCGGCCGACTCGTTTTGTTCAAGTTTCCAGAGGGCCTGTGCCAGGCAGTTGGGTCCGCCCCAGGCCAGTACCCACAGGGGACGCGGATCATCCTTTTTCAAAGCCTTAATGATCCACTCCGATCCTTCCGAATCCTGACCTTCTCCGACGCCCTTCATGCCATATTTAGGGATTCCTACTTTGGTTTTTGATTTAAGCTCCTCGAAGGAGGGGTAATCCGCCTCATGCTTTAAGAGGTTGGGCTGCACCTCTTTGTAGGCCTCCAGGATCTCATGGATCCGCCACTCTGCTGTCTTGTTGCGAAGCCAGACCGAGGTGGTGGCAATGATCCCCTCCACATCGAAATGGTTGGCATAGGTAAGGAACCGCACCAGCGACTCAGCATCGTCGGGTTCATTCTCAATATCGGTCAGCACGATGACCCTCGGTTTGCTTTCTGCAGGGTTTGCATAGACAGGGATCACTGTATAGAACAGTATCAGAAAGAGAGATGTGAACAGCCGGAATGCTTTCATATTTTCTGGTTGCGTTTTTTATTGGTAATTTATCTCCGATTCTAAAAAATAAATGTAACCAAAACCCATGAAAACCAAAGCAATTTATCTCTTTCTGTTCTTTTTACTCATGAACATTTTGAAGTGCTGTGATACACCGCCTGTTCGACACAGCAATGATTATCCCATTGGTCCGGTCGATTTTACCCGGGTAAAGCTACAGGAGGGATTCTGGAAGGATTGGGTAGAGACGGTACATGATGCCACCATCCCTTTCGCTTTTCAGAAGTGTGAGGAGACCGGGAGGATCGACAACTTCATTTTTGCCGCGGGCATTAAAGAAGGGAAGTTCCAGGGAAATTTTGGTTTTAATGATTCGGACCTCTATAAGATTATGGAGGGTGCTGCCTATGCATTGATGATCCAGGAGGACCCGGACCTGGAGGCTTACCTGGACACGCTGGTCTACTATGTTTCCGAGGCCCAGGAAGAGGATGGCTACCTCTATACAGCATGGACCCTGAAAGCCAATGAATACATTGATTTTCAGTGTTGTACCTATAGTGATCAGGGGAGGTGGATCGAGACTCCCAATAGCAGCCATGAGTTTTACAATGTGGGACATATGTATGAAGCCGCGGTTGCACACTACCTGGCTACAGGCAGTAGAGCATTTCTTGATGTGGCTGTTAAAAATGCCAATCTGATCTATGATGTGTGCATCACGCAGGGAAACAGGTATGTACCCGGTCACCAGGAGATTGAAATTGGATTGGTGAAATTGTACCGCGTAACCGGGGATGAGCGATACCTGCAACTGGCCAAACACCTGCTTGATATCCGTGCCGATGTATTGGATGTGGAGTACAGTCAGGCCCACCTGCCGGTAACGGAGCAATCAGAGGCTGTGGGACATGCAGTCAGGGCCAATTACATGTACAGTGCCATGGCCGATGTGGCTGCGCTTACCGGCGACAGTGCTTACCAGGAAGCCATCGGGTTTATATGGGACAATGTGGTGCAAAAGAAACTCTCCATCACAGGAGGTGTGGGTGCCAGTCACCGGGGGGAAGCTTACGGAGAGAACTACGACCTTCCCAACCAACCCTACAATGAGACCTGTGCGGCCATTGCAAATGTTTACTGGAACCACCGGATGTTCCTGCTTCACGGCGATTCAAAGTACATGGATGTACTGGAGCGGTCGCTCTATAACGGGGTGATCTCGGGATTGTCACTTGATGGCAAACTGTTTTTCTATCCCAATACCCTGCAGCATGATGGCGAAGCAAAGTTTAACATGGGCGTAAATGGTCGATCACCATGGTTCAATTGCTCCTGCTGTCCCTCTAACCTCTCCAGGTTTGTTCCTTCGGTGGCAGGTTATGCTTATGCCACCTGTGGATCGGATATTTATGTGAACCTGTTTATGAACAGTGAACTGTCGGTAGAGGCAGACGGGGGCGAACTGATCATCTCACAGCACTCCGCATATCCATGGGAGGGCAATATTCAGCTGGACTTTATGAATGAAAGGGCAGTGAAGGCCGATCTGCATATCCGGATCCCGGGATGGGCCTTGAACACCCCTGTTCCCTCGGACCTGTTCCGTTTTGTTGACAACCAGGAGTCGCAACCCCTGTTGAAGGTGAATGGTAAAGAGGTAGAGATCGAAACTGAAAAGGGCTATGCAGTGTTGCATGGCAGGTGGAAGAGAGGAGACCGGATCAGCCTGGAGCTGCCCATGGAGGGGCGGATGATAGAGGCCCATGAAAAGGTGAGTGCTAAAAAGGGACTACTGGCGGTTCAATATGGTCCGCTGGTTTACTGTGCAGAGGAGACCGACAATGATACAGATGTTCTGGAGGCAATGGTGAATAGAGATTCAAGGTTTGAAGCTCATTTCAATACCGGGCTGTTAGAAGGGGTGAATGTACTTGAAGGAGAAGGGCTGAAGCTGGTCCCCTATTACGCATGGGCCAACCGTGAGGTGGGTAAAATGAATGTTTGGTTTAAACAATAATTTCTCATGAAAAAGATCCGCTACGCGTTTTTACTTATCGCTGCATTTCCATTTTTTTTGAATGCTCAATCCATTCATCAGGAGAATATCCTGTATGGTGCAGCTTACTATCATGAGTATATGCCATATGAGAGGCTTGATGAAGATGTAAGGATGATTAAAGAGGCCGGAATCTCCGTGGTAAGGGTGGGTGAATCCACCTGGAGCCTTTTTGAGCCGAGGGATGGGGAGTTTGAGTTTGCCTGGATGGATCGCATTATTGACAAATTTCATAGTGCGGGAATCAAGGTTATTCTGGGGACACCTACCTATTCCATACCAGCCTGGTTATGGCACAAGCATCCGGAGATACTAATCGATTACCGCGATGGAAGGGAGGCCAGTTATGGGATCAGGCAAAATATGAATATTACAAGCCCCACCTATCTCTTCTATTCGGAACGGATTATCCGAAAGATGATGGAGCATTTCGCCTCCCATCCCGGTATTATTGGATTCCAGGTGGATAATGAAACAGAGGCAAGAGGAGTCAATAATTATGACTTCTATGTGAGTTTTGTCAATCACCTGAAAAAGAAATACAAAACCACGGAAAACCTCAACAAAACCTGGGGACTGAACTATTGGGGAATGACCATTGATAGCTGGGAGGAGGTGCCGCCACGGGATGGAGTCACAAATACTGGCTATAAACTGGAGTGGGCACGGTTTAACCGGGCTGCAGTGGCTGAATTCTTAACCTGGCAATCGGAGATTGTCGCTGAATATAAGCGAGATGACCAGTTTGTTATGCACTGCTTCATGCCTTCAGTTCAAAACATTGACCAGATTGCCAGTGCTGCAAAAATGGATATCATGGCTGTGAATATTTATCATGGTCAGCAGGACGATCTGACCGGCAATGAAATTGCTTTTGCCGGAGATTATTTCAGATCGGTGAAGAGTAGCAATTACCTGGTGACTGAAACCAATGCCCAGACCATTGGCTGGACATCAAAGACCCAGCAACCGCCATACCCGGGTCAGATGAGGCAAAATGTCTATGCGCATATTGGCTCGGGTGCCAACATGGTGGAATACTGGCACTGGCACTCCATTCACTACGGGCAGGAGATATACTGGAAAGGAGTTTTATCACATGATCTGCAACCCAACAGGGCCTATGCAGAGGTCTCCAGAACAGCCCATGAGTTGCAAAAATTCGGTAAAAAGCTCGTAAACCTCAAAAAAGATAATGAAGTAGCCATCCTGTTTAGCCATGATTCAAACGATGCCCTGAATTTTATGCCATTTAATGGATCTGGACCTGACTGGAGTGAATCCATCAACAACGCTTACCGCAATCAGCTGGTGGCCCAGTTTCATAAGGTATTATATCAGAATAACATAGGAGTTGACTTTATTTTTCCAGAGAAGTTAGATCTTGGAAAGTACAAACTTGTTATCATCCCATCACTCTATGTGGCATCTGATGAGTTGCTGGGACAGATTAATGATTATATTAAAAATGGGGGTCATGTGATCATGCAGTTTAAAAGTGGGTTTAGTGATGAGAACTCCATGGTCCGGCCTGTTCTGGCACCAGGTCCTCTTCGTGAAGCCTGTGGTTTCTACTATCAGGAGTTCTCCAATATTGAAGCACTCCCTTTAAAGGGTAATCCTTTTAATGTTGAGGAGAATTTTGCTGCCGACTGGATGGAATACATCATTCCTGAAACAGCACAGGCTTTGGCTTATTATGATCATCACTATTTTTCAGAATACCCCGCTGTGACCATCAATAACTATGGGGAAGGTACCTTGTTATATGAGGGCTCCATCTTTTCAGACCAGATTCAGGCAAAGATTATTAAAGAGGCCGTTGAAAGAGCCGGAATTGAAAATCCCGATCATCAGTTTGCATGGCCGCTTATTGCAAAGTCGGGAGTTAATGACGATGGAAAAGCGATACACTTCTATTATAACTATTCATCTGGGCCCATTGAGTTTACATACCCTCACTCCAATGGTGAAGAGCTGGTTACGGTAAAGTCTGTGGCAAATGGGGAATCCCTGACCATTGCCCCATGGGATATAATCATTGTTGAAGAGAATAAAGACCAATGAAGAAACGACCCTGCTTTTACGTTGGATTAGGCTTTCTGTTGTTGTCCGGATGCGTATTGAATAAAGAGAATAAGGAGCCGGTACAGCCCAATATTATTTTCATCCTGGCCGATGACCTGGGATATGGTGATCTGGGGTGTTATGGACAGGAGCTGATTGAAACACCCCATATCGATGCGCTGGCTTCAGGAGGAATGAAGTTCACACGGCACTATTCCGGGTCACCGGTATGTGCTCCCTCTCGTTGTGTGTTGCTTACCGGAAAGCATAGTGGTCATGCCTATATAAGGGGCAATGATGAATGGGGAACACGTGGAGAGGTGTGGGATTACCGTGCCATGATTGCCGATTCCACTCTGGAAGGGCAACGACCATTGCCTGCCAATACTACAACCATTGCTACCCTGATGCAGTCGGCCGGGTACAGGACCGGGATGATTGGAAAATGGGGATTGGGCGCTCCACATACGGAAGGGATACCCAACCGGCAGGGATTTGATTTTTTCTGCGGATACAACTGCCAGAGGCAGGCCCATACCTATTATCCGGTCCACCTCTATCTCAATGAAGAGCGTCTCTGTTTAGGAAATGATACGGTGGCTCCCCATACAAAACTATTGGAGGGTGCCGATCCTCTTGAAGTGGCTAATTATGCCCCTTACACACTCTCCAATTATGCGCCGGATGTGATGTTTGATGAGATGATCCGCTTCATAGAACAAGATAAGAAGAAGCCCTTCTTTTTCTACTGGGCTTCTCCCATTCCTCATGTGGCACTACAGGCACCCCGGCGATGGGTGGATTACTATGTGGATAAGTTTGGGGATGAAAAGCCTTACACGGGTGATCAGGGCTACTTCCCCAGCCGGTATCCCCATGCCACCTATGCAGCGATGGTCTCCTACCTGGATGAGCGGGTCGGAGAACTGGTTCAAACACTCAAGGAGGAGGGATTGTATGAAAACACCCTGATTATTTTCTCCTCCGACAACGGTCCCACTTTCAATGGAGGTACAGATTCACCCTGGTTTAATTCGGGTGGCCCTTTTAAATCGGAACGGGGATGGGCAAAAGCTTTTCTGCATGAAGGGGGAATCCGGGTGCCTATGATTGCCAGCTGGCCGGGGAAAATTGTGCCCGGGTCAGAATCGGGACATCTCTCGGCTTTCTGGGATCTTCTGCCTACACTTTGTGAAGTGGCCGGTGCTGATGTTCCCAATGATGTGGATGGAATCAGCTATCTGCCCGAACTGTTGGGTGCAGGCAACCAGGAGAAACATCCCTACCTCTATTGGGAGTTTCCTGCGTCGGGGGGACAACAGGCGGTGAGGATGGAGAATTGGAAGGCGATCCGGAAAAATATCCGGAAAGGTAACCTTGATCTGGAGCTCTACAATCTGGAGGAGGATGTGGCGGAGCAGCATGATGTGGCGGCCGATCACCCC
>JAGLTY010000089.1 GCA_023135025.1 Bacteroidales bacterium
TATAAGTCAAGTATTTTGTTGACATTTAACGATTTGCCAGCATCAATGTGTAGCAGTCCTTACACTATATCAGCAATTCCTGGTATCAAATGCAAAGCATGAATTACAAGTGGACTGACTATTTTAATTAAATTCTCAAAGGTTTAAAATATCCATTCGTCTCATTCGTCTACAGAAACAGAAGGCAACAACAAAGCAATGACCGCCGCAGAGAAAAAATATATCGAAGAGCTGGTAAAAGAGGAGGAGGAACGCCTGCTGGGCTTTATCCGAAAACGGGTCGACCACGAAGAGGATGTCCGCGATATCGCCCAGGATGTATACTACCAGCTTACGGTAGGCTTTGACGACATCCGGTCGGTCACCTCCATCACCTCCTGGCTCTTTACGGTGGCGCGCAACCGGATCACAGATTATTTCAGAAAGAGCAGGCCTGAACTGTTTTCCGATCGTGTGGTGGCCGGACATGATGGGGAGGATGGTCCCCTGATGTTGGAGGATATCCTGCCTTCTCTTACACGCTCTCCTGAAGATGAATACATGCGGGGAGTGATCTGGGAGACCATCGAAGCAACACTGGACCGCCTTCCGGAAGCACAACGGGAGGTTTTTGTAATGAACGAATTTGAGGATATGAGCTTTAAGGAGATCTCTGAACTCACCGGTGAAGGGATCAATACACTGCTGTCGAGAAAAAGGTATGCGGTGACATACCTGAGGGAACAGCTACGAGAATTGTATAATCAGATAAATGAAAAATAATCATAAAAACAGATAATCATGAAAGCAAAAACAGGTTTTAAATATGCAGGATTTGGCGTGCTGGGAGTAGCCGCTGTATTCGGATTCACCTTTGTGGTGATGTGGCTCTGGAACTGGCTGGTGCCCGAGTTGTTCAACGGACCGGTCCTTGAATACTGGCAGACACTGGGTCTGTTGATCCTCTCCAAAATCCTCTTCTCGGGAATTGGCGGAGGCCATGGCGATAAATCACACTACAGGCACGAAAGCAAGTACTGTGGTCCGGAGTTTCTCAAAAGCAGGTGGAGGCAGAAGTTCGAAGCCAAGATGAATGGCAAGGTGGACGAAAAAGATGTGGAAGGAGAAGAGATTGTTACTGAATAAACCTGGGTGGAATACCAGGAAATATTAAGCCCCCGGCATTGTGTCGGGGGCTTAGTTGTTCTTAGTTACTGCACTCTGTGGTGAAGTAGACGTTGGGGCTGCCAGTTCTATCCACATGCATCCTCTCAGGAGGGAAGGGAAGGGTCCAGACACATACTTCATACAAAGAGGGCATATTTGTTATATCCAACCAACCCATATAGGTATTATTTGAAATATCCAGGGAGCTAAGCAGATTATCGCCGCAATACAAACTATGCAGGCGGGTAATATTTGAAAGATCCAGGAGGGTTAATTGATTCGAGCTGCAGCTTAAATATTGCAATGCAGCATTCATTGAAACATCCAGTGTCGTCAGCTTGTTATCCCCGCATATCAGTAACTGAAGAAATCTGCTGTTGGAAACATCCAGGCGGGATAAGGCATTATTTCCACATCCCATTAGAACCAGGTTAATAAACCTCTCTATGCCCGACAGATCTGATATGTTTTTATTATACAGCTCTAAATGTGTGACTGCTTCAGCTTCAATATTACTTATCAAACCATCTCCATCCGTATCAACTCCCTGTTCAATAAGGGCAGTTAGGAAAGCATTATCAGTTATGTCAACAGGATCATTCCTTTCGCACCGGGTGAATAATAAAATCAGCACCAATGCACCGTAATCCTTACATTCTATATCAACAATCCGGGGGATCTACCTCTCCGCCTCGGTCAGAACCCGAAGGAAGTTTTCACCCAGGATCTTTTTGATATCCCCGGTGCTGTATCCGCGGTTCAGCAGCTCCTGGGTTACATAGGGAAATCCGGATACATCGGGCATTTGCACCGGTCCGTAGGTGATCCCGTCATAGTCCGATCCGAGACCCACATGACCGATCCCCGCCACCTTCACGATATGGTCGATGTGATCGACCAGGTGACCCACATAACAGTGGGGCATGGAGGGCTGCTGCTTTTGCCAGGCATCCATCTCCTCACGGAACTGTTCGGGGGTAAGGTTCCTGGATCTCAGCGCCATGGAGTGGTCAATGTAACGCTGTTCGATGGCACCCCCCTCGGGAACCAGGAAGAGGGGGAAGAAGTTCACCATCACCATTCCTCCCGTGCCTGCGATCCCTTTGATCAGCTCATCGGTGAGATTGCGACTGGAGGGACAGATCGCTTTGACAGAAGAGTGTGAAGCGATTACGGGAGCCCGGCTCACCTTGATAGCATCCCGGACCGTATCGTCGGAGGCGTGCGACACATCCACCAGCATTCCCATCTTGTTCATGGCCCTGACCACCTTCTCCCCAAATGAGGAGAGTCCGCCGTGCACGGGCCGGTCATATCCGGCATCGGCCCAGTCAGTGGTTTCGTTGTGGGTAAGGGTCATGTAGCGAGCGCCCAGTTCGTAATAGTGCTCCAGGTTCTTGATGGAGTTTTCGATGGCATGTCCCCCCTCCACGCCCACCAGGGTAGCGATCTTTCCCCGGCCGGCGATCCTTGGAATGTCACCGGAAGCAACGGCCAGTTCCAGCGCTTCGGGATGTGTTTTCACCAAACTGTGAATCAGCTCAATTTGCTCAATGCAGGCCCGGTTCCCTCCCCCGGTGCGCATGTGGTCGGGTGATATATAGGCCACAAATACCTGGGCATCGACTCCCCCTTTGCGGAGCCTGGGAATATCGGTCTGGAGTTCGGGCTGTACATCATTCAGTGTAAATCCCGGCCTGGAGTTCAATCCTTTGTTAAGGATCTTGCCCGGCATATCGTTATGGCCATCAATAACCAGTGCTTCGCGGTGGATCCGGAGCGCCTCTTCGGTAAGGGTGATTTCACCGTGGCCCTCGGTTTGAGCTAAAAGGTTGAAGGGTCTCATAAGCGGCAGGATGATTCCGTTGGAGCTGAGACTAATGAATTTTCGTCTGTTGAAAAGCATCGTTAAAGATACTATTTTGTAGATTTGATAGACCAACCACCTGACCTATGAAAACCAGAACTCTCCTGTTCCCCGCTATACTATTAATCGCGATAATTATCCCCTTCAACTTAACGGGCCAGGGGGTTATCCCGCAGACCACCCAGGAAGAGCGTGTCCAGGCTCAGGCGGACAGCGTGGTACTGCGACCTTTCCCGGCTACCGGGATTACAGAAGCATTCAGGGCTTCCAACAACCTGATCAGCCAGTCGGGCAAAATGCAACTTTCCAAGGAGTTCATCACCGGGTTTACCAGCGCGGTGGATACCCTGTTCTCCGAGATCAGCGGTTTCCTGGGCGATTCCACCATTATTAAACTGGAGGGTATTAGCGTAAGGCACCTGGACTTGATCACTGCCCGCTCAAAGGTATTCATGGGAAGGCTCGACGCACTGCAGGGTCGCATGTCGGATATGGCCCTGGATCTTGAAAGTGAATCGCACCTGCTTATGAAGAACAGGGACCGTTGGCTACTTACACTGGATAGCAGAATAGAAGAGGAGGCGCTGGCATCGAGGATCGAGCGCATTGAAAGAACAATCAACAACCTGGACTCGGTCAGGAGCCTGATTCAGGAGGACCTGGCAATAATGCTGGAGGCACAGGACAATCTTGCTGATAAAAAACAGAAGCTCGAAGAGGTAGTGGAGAGAGTGAAGGAGCAGAAAGTGCTGATGGGCGAGACCCTGCTGACCAGGGACCTGCCTGGCTTTTTCAAAGAGCTTTCCAGCCCGGGCGATTCCACCCTGGTAAGCTCCCATATGGAGGAGTTCAAGGAATCCGTCAAAACCGATTTC
Organism: Bacteroidales bacterium; assembly: GCA_023135025.1. Lineage (GTDB taxonomy): Bacteria > Bacteroidota > Bacteroidia > Bacteroidales. The sequence continues at coordinate 3,889 of JAGLTY010000089.1, forward strand.
GACACCCTGATGTCAGGTTACCTACGTCCCATGATCATTGCAACGCTCTTCCTGGTGGTGTTCCTGGCTTTTTCCATCTGGTTCAAAAAGAATTACACCCGCCTGATCTCCGGGGAGAACTTCGAACTGTCGGAGATGCACCTGACCATTATCAACTCGCCGGTGGTAACCTCAGTATTTGTGATCGCACTGATGATCCGCTTCATGCTGCCCGACCTGCCACAGGCATTCTACTCCCTCAACGTGGTCATCTGGATGATTGCCATGGCCATCCTGTCGATTCGTATTTTCGGGAGTGTGATCCGGACCTGGATCATTGTACTGGTGGTTATATCCGGCATGACCTTACTCTATGAACTCTCCTATCATCCCGGGGCTTTGCTCAGGGTAATCCTGATGGGAATATGTTTTGCGGGCCTGTGGCTGTTCACCTGGATCTATAGGAAGAAACCGTTTGGGCCAACCTTCAGAAACATACTGATACACAGGCTTTTCAGGATACTTATTGTGATATTTGCAGGACTTCATTTCATAGCCATCATTGCCAACCTGGTGGGTGCATTCCGGCTGGCCGAGTTCCTTACCCTGCTCCCCATACAGATCACCGTCCTGGCCATCGGGATCCAGCTCTCCTGCAAACTGGCCGATGCCATTCTCTACCTGGCCCTTTCGAGCAACTACCTTCAGAAAGTCAACGTGATCAGAGAGGATGTACAGCTCATACACAAGAAGATCATCTGGCTGGTCGATCTGTTCCTCTGGCTCTTCTTCTTTAAGATGGTACTCAGAGTATTCAGGCTGGAGGATGCTGTGTTCGACTGGGGAAGGGGTGTACTTACCGACGGCATAAAGATAGGGGCTGTCGACATTTCCCTGGGCAGCATATTGATCTTCGTTTTTGTGATCTGGTTGTCCATCATCATTACCCGAATTGTGAGTCGCATCCTGGAGAAGGATGTTTTTACCCGGGTTAAGACCGCCAAAGGCATGCCCAGTACCATCATTTTACTGCTGCGAATTGCTCTTATTTCGGGGGGCTTCTTCCTGGCGGCCGCAGCATCGGGGATGAAGCTTACCAACCTTTCGATTGTGCTGGGTGCCTTCTCGGTGGGGATCGGTTTTGGATTGCAGAACATCTTCAACAACATGGTGTCGGGACTGATCCTCGCCTTCGAGCGACCCATCAAGGTGGGCGATGTGGTGCAGGTGGGTGAATTGATGGGCACGGTACGCTCCATTGGTCTGCGTTCAAGCACCGTGAAAGGCTTCGACGGTGCCGAGGTGATAGTCCCCAACGGAAACCTGATCTCCAACGAGATGATCAACTGGACCCTTTCGGACTCCAACCGCCGGATGGACATCCGGGTAGGGGTGGCTTATGGAACCGATCCGGAGGCGGTGCTGGCGATCATGGAGAAGATCGCAGCGGAGCATACCGGGGTGCGAAAAAAGCCGGAACCCAAAGCCTACTTTATCGATTTTGGCGATAGCTCGCTGAACTTCCGGCTGCTGGCGTGGGCACACCTGGATATCCGCCTGGGGGTGGAGAGCGAGATCAATGTGCTAATCAACAAAAGACTGGCCGAAGCAGGCATCGAGATCCCCTTCCCGCAGACCGATCTGCATATCCGGTCCGATGCCACCAAACCTAAACCGCCAGCCAGACCAAAACCAGCGGCAAAATCTAAACCCGCATCCGGAAGGGCGAAGAGATAGGCACCAGAAAACAGATTCTATGTTACACTTTGTAACTTACACTTTGTAACATGAAGAAATCGGTGGATAAGGTGCTAAAACTTCTCGAACACAATTCCGCGGGTCCGCCCGTTTGCCGCACTGAACCCGGTGACCTGACCGCTTTTGTCGCGCTGAAACAGCAGTTCACCGATAAAGTATATATCTCCCTTGTAGGTGTCCTCTTTCACAGCCGAAAGTTCGATCTCCTTGGTATTCCGGATCAGGAGCACAAGGGTAGTGTCGCGGACCTCCAGGGTGTAGAAAGTCTCCAGCTCCTTGCTGAAGAACTTCCCGGTGAGCGCCTGGAGCTCTTCAACCGTGGCCTCGTATGGAGCTACCCGCTCCAGTTGAAATTTCTGTCCCCCCTGGGAGTGCACCGCACCGGTCACCTCTCCCTGTTCGTCCGTTTTAAACTCAATGGTGGCTACGATGCCCTCATACCTGAATTCGGATGTGGAGAGAGGGATCAAATAGGCTTCGGGTTGTCCCTCCATGCTAAGCTTCAGCACCCCGTCCACCAATTTGAACTCCAGTTTGGCTCCCATCCCCGGTACCAAATACTCCCCGGCATAGGCCTGAAGAAGCTCCTCCGGCACAGTCACAACCGTTGAATCTGTCTCCTCTTTCTCCCCCTCTTCGGGTTCCATCTCATCTCCAAAGTACAACTCGGCCATCTCAAAGGCAATGCTCCCTGAATTAAAGTTTGCATTGTTGCTCATGGCAATTACTCCGGAATTGATCTCCGGGAAGTAGAATGCAAAGGCCCGGTGGGCAATATCAGCACCTCCATGACTGTAGTTCTTCAATCCCCTGAACTCATTTACTCCGATGCCCAGGGCATAGGTCATGGTATCGCCGTTATTCAGTGTATCGACTGTTACCAGCCTGGTCACCAACTCTTCTCCACCCAACACCGGGTTACTGAAATTGGCCATCCATTTGCTGAAATCCTCCACGGTGGTATAGATTCCTCCGGCCCCATAAGCAGCATAGAGATCGCCCGCTTCATGATACGCAGCGGAATCCAGCACATACCCCTGCGAAGCACCCGGAATGATCACTGTAGGGTTGGCCCTCACCGCGGTAGAGTTCATCCCCAGTGGAGCGAACACATTCTCCTCCATCCAGTCGGGAAAGGTCTCTCCACTGATCCGCTCCACAATTTCGGCCAGCAGGATAAAGGCCGAGTTGTTGTAGTTGTACTCCTCTCCCGGAGCGGCCTGCAACTCCTCCTGGCGCTTCAGGATCTCGATGATCTCCTGGCGTCGCAATATATCTTCACCCTTCCAGCCGGTCATGGGCATCAGGTTGAACACCTCCCTGAAGCCGTTGGTGTGGTTGAGCATGTTTTTAAGTGTCACCACCTGGCCCAGGTCGGGCAGTTCGGGAATATGCTTGCGCACATCATCCTCCAGCGATAGCTTCCCCTGCTGTTCCAGCAGCAGGATGGCCATGGCAGTAAACTGTTTGGATACCGATCCGATATTGGTTGGAGTATTGACCTTATAAGGAATATCATGCGTGAGATTGGCCATCCCGTAGGCTTTTGAAAAAACCACCTTGCCCTCTTTGATCACTCCTACCACGCCTCCTGGTACACCCTCTTCGCTATAAGGATAGAAGAGCTGGTCGGCCCGTTTGGCCGGCTCTGTGGCCACAGGTTCCACCACCTTCAACTGGAGGGTGTAGCTCCCGGTCTTCTTCTCAAATGGTGCCACTTCGAGCATGTATCTGCCCGGCTCGCTGATGGTGAAATGAAAGGTCTCCGGGCCCGAACCCGGTCCGTCAAACTTCCCCAGGGATTTTCCCGTAGAATCCATCAGGGAGACAACCACATCGACAGAGAGCTGGTCGCAGACTCCGTAGATGTAGGTATCGGCACCGAAATCGAAGTAAAATGTATCGGGACTCTCCAGCTCCAGCACTCCTTCCACAACCTCTCCCAACTGCAAGTCTCCGGAGAATTCAACAGAGTCACTAAGATTACAGGCGGCCATAAAGAGGGCAGCCACAAAGATGATCAAACTGGTTTTCATTATTTTGTGAATTTTGGTAGGATATTAATTTACAACATTAATCCATTGCCAGTCAATACCTGTGCAATTTTATAATACAGGTTTACATGATGCTGTCAAACCATTAATTGTCAACAAAATACTTGACTTATACGTCT
>JAGLTY010000009.1 GCA_023135025.1 Bacteroidales bacterium
AGATCTGTTCCCAGGGACCAAAATCGAGGCGGCCACCGGTAACGGCTACCACCACTTCACGACCCATCAGGGTGCGCTTGATGTGTGCATCGGCATTGTCCTCAAAACCATTGTGCCTGTACTGGTCGTAAGGCTTCTCCGGGGCCAGTTTCTCCAGCCAAACCTCGAAATCGTGATGCAATCCCGATTCATCGTCGTTAATAAATACAGATGAGGTAATGTGCATGGCATTTACAAGGCATAGTCCCTCCTGGACACCACTCTCCTTTAAGCAGATATCAACTTCAGGGGTAATATTGACCAGTTCCCGCCGTTGACGGATTTCGAACCAGAGTTCTTTTCGATACGATTTCATTGGTTGCGATTTGGTTTAGTTTATTCTCTCGACAGCTAATCATATAAGCTTCAGTTCCCGCTTTATGTTCAGGATTTTCTCCTCCAGTCTCCCTTTTACCATCTTATAATCTTCCCTCTTCTCCAGTCTATCGAAGACGCTAAAATAGAACTTGATCTTGGGTTCTGTTCCAGAAGGCCTGACAGAGATCTTACTGCCATCTTCCAGCAAAAACTGGAGTACATTTGATTTGGGCAGATCCAGGGGAGTCTTTGCCCCGGTGAGGCTGTCTGTACTTTCCTGTTCCAGGTAGTCACGAATCGTAACAACCCGTGATCCGATTAGCTTGTCTGGCGGATTCTTCCTGAAACCAGCCATCATCTGCTGGATCTCTTCAGCTCCTGACTTCCCTTTCCTGACCACATTGATCAGGGACTCCTGGTATAGGGAGAATTTCAGGTACATCTCTATCAGGATGTCATACATGCTTTTGCCGCGACTACGTGCCCATGCAGCAATCTCAGCCAACATTGAACAGGAGGCAATTGCATCTTTGTCCCTCACAAAATCCCCGATCATAAATCCATAACTCTCCTCACCTCCTCCAATGAAGGTCATCGTGTCTTCATTTTTCCTGATGATGTCAGCAATGAATTTGAAACCGGTCAGCACATCCCAGTAGGATACTTTGTAGTGGTTGGCCATATCGGCAATCAGTTCGGTGGTCACAATCGTTTTAACAATATACTCTTTACCTGTTAGCTTACCCCGTTCGGACCATTGCGACAAGAGGTAATAAGAGAGCAGGGAGGCGGTCTGGTGACCGTTCACCAGGATCAGTTTTCCGCTGTTGTCCCGGATGGCGATCCCTACACGGTCGGCATCAGGATCGCTGGCCATCACCAGGTCAGCACCCACTTCATCAGCTTTTTTCAGGGCCATATCCAGGGCGGCAGACTCTTCAGGATTGGGAGATACCACGGTGGGGAAATTTCCATCCACCACATCCTGTTCAGGAACATTATAGATATTTGTGAATCCCATTTTCTTCAGGGCTCTGGGTACCATTTTCACCCCGGTTCCATGGATAGGGGTGTAGACAATTTTTATATCCGGGTGGGCTGCAATAACTTCAGGATTAATCGATTGCTTAACTACTTCATCAATGTAAAGGGCATCCATCTCCTCACCCAGGGTGATTATCTTCTCTCTATCTCCATCGAATTTTACATCCCCGATAGATTTGATATTCTGCACTTCCCGGATGATGTTCACATCATGCGGATTGATGATCTGACCTCCATCTTCCCAGTAGACCTTATAACCATTGTACTCCTTGGGATTATGTGAAGCGGTGACCACAACACCGCTCTGACAACCCAGCTGCCGGATGGCGAAACTGAGCTCGGGAGTGGGCCTTAATCCGTCAAAAAGGTAAGCTTTGATTCCGTTGGCTACACAGATCTGGGCCGTGATCTCTGCAAACAGAGGACTGTTGTTACGGCAATCATGCGCCACTGCCACACTGATCTCCTTCCTGTGGCTGAACTGCTCCAGCAGGTAGTTGCAAAGTCCCTGAGTAGCCATACCAACGGTATAGATATTCATGCGGTTGGTTCCCACACCCATGATCCCACGCAGTCCACCCGTGCCAAATTCCAGATTGCGGTAAAAACTTTCGATTAACTCCGTCTCATTGCTGTTGAGCATTTCGCGAATGGCATTTTTGGATGCATCGTCGATGGGACTGTTGAGCCACTCCTCTGCTCTGTTCCTGACCTCATTCAGGACATTTTGATTCTCCATGGGGTTTATGTGTTTATATCAGATCATGAATGCATCGCTCCAGGCTTATTCTCCAGTAGGGTACATCTACTCCATAAACTTCCTGGATCCTGGATTTGTTCATTACGGTATAAGCCGGTCGTTTTGCCAACCCGGAAAATTCGTGGCTCTCGATGGGTATAACTTTGGCTCTGCAGCCGATCATTCGGCAAATCTCCATGGTTATGTCGTACCAGCTGCAAACCCCGCTGTTGGAGTAGTTAAAAATGCCCGGGACAAACTGTATCATATCAGATTCCACATCTGAGATGATCTGCATAATGGCTCTTGCCAGGTCCTCTGCATAGGTGGGAGAACCGACCTGGTCGTATACCACCTTCAGGTCGCTTTTTTGATCCATCCGGTTGATCATGTTCTTCACGAAATTTTTTCCGAATACACTGTAAAGCCATGAAGTACGAACGATCAGGGCCCGGGGATGTCCCCTCAATACATTTTCTCCTTCAAGTTTTGTTCTGGCATATACTCCCAGGGGTGCAGTTGGGTCATCCTCTCTGATGGGCCGTGGCTGCTCGCCCCGGTATACATAATCTGTGGAGATATGGATGATGCGGACAGATCTGAATTCCTCCAGGCAGTTCTTGAAATTGACAAGGATATCGCGATTTAGTTTCATTGCCTGGTCAGGCTCCGATTCGGCTCGCTCCACATCTGTATAGGCTGCACAATTGATAATAAAATCGACAGGATGTGATGCCAGGTATGATTTCAGTGCTTTCAGATTGGTTGCATCCAGCTCCTCAACATCCGTAAAAGTGTAGGTTTGCCGGAATCTATTACGCATTTTTTTTAACTCTCTTCCAAGCTGACCATTTGCCCCGGTTACCAGTACATGACTCATAGTATTAAGTTTTAAGTTGTTTTAAATAGGGCAGAATTCTGTCCTTCTCTGAAACTATTGCCTTTTCAGGATCAATCCTCCAGTCAATCTGCAGATCAGGATCATCAAAGCGGATTCCTGATTCGGATTCGGGATGATAGTAGCGATCGCATTTGTAGAGAACTGTGGCATGGTCCGACAGGACCGATAGTCCATGAGCAAATCCTCCTGGAATCAGCAACTGCAAAAAGTTTTCTGCACTGATCTCCAGTCCGAACCATTTTCCATAGGTGGGAGAACCGGGCCGGATATCCACTACCACATCAAAAATGGCACCTTCAGTAACCCGGACCAGTTTGGATTGTGTATGGGGTTCTTTCTGATAGTGCAGGCCACGGATCACACCATAGGAAGAGCGTGACTGGTTGTCCTGGATAAATTCATAATCCACTCCATGCTGGTCCAGTCTCTCTTTGTGATAACTCTCATAAAAAAATCCCCTGGGATCTTCAAAGATCCTGGGCTCCAGAACCAGAAGTCCTTCAATGCCGGTTTCTTTCACTTTCATCATTACTAAATATCAGAGGTTTGAAGCGTTTCCCTGGCTACGGTGAACAGGTACTGACCATAGGAGCTGTTACGCATCTCTTCGGCAAGCGTGAGCAGTTGTGCTTTATCGATATATTCCATCAGGTATGCAATTTCCTCTATGCAGGAGATTTTCAACCCCTGTCGTTGTTCGATGGTATGCATATAATTGGCAGCCTGCAGCAGGCTCTCCTGTGTGCCTGTGTCCAGCCATGCCATGCCCCTTCCCATGATCCGCACCTTCAGCCGCTGCTCCTCCAGGTAGAGCCTGTTCAGATCGGTGATCTCCAGTTCCCCCCTTTTGGAAGGCTTCAGTGATTTTGCCTTCTCGATCACATCATTACTGTAGAAATAGAGTCCGGTTACAGCATAATTCGATTTGGGATTTTCCGGTTTCTCTTCCAGGCTCAGTACCTGTCCGTTTTTGTCAAAATCAACCACACCATAACGATTCGGATCGGTAACATAGTAGCCAAAGACCACCGCGCCATCTTCAAGAGTTGCTGCCTGCCTTAATGTACCACCGAAACCATGCCCATAGAAGATATTATCACCCAGGATCAGACAGACAGGCTCTTTGCCGATGAACTCTTCACCTATCAGGAAAGCCTGTGCCAGTCCGTCGGGCGAAGGCTGAATGGTATAACTCAGAGTGATTCCGAGCTGACTGCCGTCATCCAACAGGGTTTGATAGAGATGCAGGTCTTCAGGGGTAGAGATAATAAGAATCTCCCTGATACCCGCCAGCATAAGCACAGAGAGCGGGTAGTAGATCATAGGTTTGTCATAGACCGGAATGATCTGTTTGGAGATGGACCTTGTAATGGGGTGAAGGCGAGTACCAGCGCCTCCGGCCAGAATGATACCTTTCATATCAGCTGTTTAATAGATGATTAAAGTAAGCAATAGTTTTTTCAAGTCCGGCTTCAAGTTCCACTACCGGGCTCCATCCGTCCAGGATCTTCTTCGCCAGGCTGATATCAGGCTGGCGCTGAACCGGGTCATCCTGTGGCAGGGGCAGGAAGCTGATCTTCGACCTGGAACCGGTCATTGAAATGATCTTTTCGGCCAGTTCAAGGATGGTAAACTCTACAGGATTTCCAATATTGACCGGACCTGTAATATTGTCGCCCGTTTGCATCATCCGGATCATTCCTTCAAGCAGATCGTCCACATACTGGAAACTTCTTGTCTGCGATCCATCCCCATATATGGTTATCTCCTGGTTCTGAAGTGCCTGGACAATAAAATTCGAAACAACCCTGCCATCGTTGGGGTGCATGTTGGGGCCGTAGGTGTTAAAGATCCTGACGATCTTGATTCTCACCTGATTTTGCTGATGATAGTCGGTGAAGAGGGTCTCGGCACAACGTTTTCCTTCATCATAGCAGGAGCGCACTCCGATGGGGTTTACATTTCCCCAGTATGATTCGGGCTGGGGGTGGACTGAGGGGTCTCCATACACCTCACTGGTGGAGGCCTGTAACACCTTTGACCTGATCCGTTTGGCCAGTCCAAGCATGTTGATGGCTCCCATCACAGAAGTTTTAACAGTTTTAATGGGATTGTACTGGTAATGGATGGGAGATGCCGGACAGGCCAGGTTATAAATTTCATCCACCTCCACAAAGTAGGGGGTTGTCACATCGTGTCGGATCAGTTCAAAATAAGGATTTTCGAGCAGGTGGGTGATGTTTTTTTTGGATCCGGTGAAATAGTTATCCAGGCAGAGTACTTCATGGCCCTCCCGAAGCAACCGTTCGCACAGATGTGATCCAATAAAACCGGCTCCTCCGGTGACAAGAATTCGTTTCATTTTACTTACGGTTTAACAGGTTGCCTTCCAATACTGTAATAGGTAAAACCACGTTCCTGTAACTCCTCGGCATCATAGATATTGCGTCCGTCAAAAATCACCTTCTCCCTCATCAGCTTTTCCAGCACATTGTAATTCAGCACACGAAATTCCGGCCATTCAGTTACCACAACAAGTCCGTCTGTATCGATCAGCGTCTCATATTTATCACTGCAAAATTCAATTTTATCTCCCAGGATCCTTTTGGCCTCTTCAATGGCGACAGGGTCATAGGCTCTGATTTTCACACCCTCCCTGGAAAGTTCTTCTATGATACGAATGGAGGGAGCTTCCCGCATATCATCGGTATGGGGCTTAAATGAGAGGCCCCAGAGACCAATCTTTTTGCCGTTTAGTGAATGACCGTAATGTTCTTTTAATTTGGCAGGTATTACCGCTTTCTGGTTCTCATTAACCAGTTCCACCGCTTTCAGGATCTCCAGGGAACGGTTGTATTCATCTCCTGTGCGGATCAGTGCTTTTACATCTTTAGGAAAGCAACTTCCTCCATAACCCGCACCGGGGTATATGAACTTGTTTCCAATGCGTGTATCACTTCCAATTCCTTTTCTGACCATATTTACATCGGCTCCCACTACCTCGCATAAATTGGCAATGTCATTCATGAAACTGATTTTTGTGGCGAGCATGGAGTTGGCAGCATATTTGGTCATTTCGGCCGATGTGATATCCATAAAGATGATGGGGTGTCCATTGAGCAAAAATGGTTTATAAAGCCTGCGCAGAAGCTTTTCGGCGCGTTCAGAATCTGTTCCGATTACAATCCTGTCGGGTTTTAAGAAGTCATTAATGGCTGCGCCCTCTTTCAGAAACTCCGGATTGGATGCCACATCAAATTCTATCTGACTATCTCTTTTTTTCAGCGCACCGGCAATCTTCTGTCTGACCTTTTCGGCAGTTTTGATGGGAACCGTGCTCTTGGTGGCAATGACCAGATAATCCTGCATATATTTTCCGATTTCATCTGCAACGGCCAATACATATTGCAGGTCGGCACTGCCATCTTCATCGGGAGGGGTTCCTACGGCGATGAATACAGCTTCACAATCCACCAGGCTCTCTTCCAGGCTGGTGCTAAAAATAAGACGATCATTTTCCACATTATTCCTGACCATGTTTTCCAGTCCGGGCTCATAGATGGGGATAATCCCCTGTTTCAGATTTTCGATCTTCTTTTTATCAATGTCTACGCAGGTTACAGTAATGCCTGTTTCGGCGAAACAGGTACCCGATACCAGGCCAACATACCCTGTTCCAACTACAGCTATCTTCATATTCAGAGGATTTAATTAATGATGGGTAAAGTTAATTTTTTTAATGCATACCTCAGCATGATGGTTTTCTAGTTATTAAATGCGATGGCAGGAGTTGTTGTTGCACTGTGACCTAAAAGATTGCAGTTGATGGTTTTTCAAGGGTTTAGATCTCCTTTTTTTTGGGCATTTACACTCAATTTGTTAACTTTGCGGCTTGTTTAAGCAATCATAATGTCTAACTTATTAATTTTAAGAGAATTATCTAATGTCTAACGAGAGTAAAAAGGTGGATCCCAACGAAGTTGAGGAGAGTGCCAACGAACCCAAAGAAGCAACAGCAACCGAAGGAACTGAGGCGGCAACCGTAGCCGAAGAACAGGTGAATGCCGCAACCGATGAGACTGAGGCTCCTGCTGAAGAAGAACCCAAAACAAAAACTGAAGAGCCGGTAGCTGAGGAACAACCTGAGGAACAACCTGAGGCGGCAACCGTAGCCGAAGAACCCGCAACCGCAGGACCTGAGGCGATAGCCGAAGAACAAAAGCCAAAAAAGAGCACAGAGAAAGCACCCAAGGCAACTTCCCCCACCGATACAGGTGTTGAAGATTTTGACTGGGACGAGTTTGCAGCCGATGATATGGAAACTTCTGGAGACCAGGCTAAGTTCGAAAAACTCTACTTAGAAACCCTTTCCACTATCTCAGAAAATGAGGTGATCGACGGTACTGTGATCTCCATGAACAAGCGTGAGGTGGTCATTAACATTGGTTACAAATCGGAGGGTATTATCTCACTCAGTGAATTCCGTTATGATTCCGACCTGAAGGTGGGCGACACAGTGGAAGTCTATGTAGATAGCCAGGAAGACAAAAAAGGTCAACTGGTACTTTCCCACAAAAAAGCCAGGGCCATGCGTTCCTGGGACCGTGTCAACCAGGCACTGGATCAGGATGAGGTGATTAAGGGATACATCAAGTGCCGCACCAAGGGTGGTATGATTGTAGATGTATTTGGTATTGAGGCCTTCCTGCCCGGCTCCCAGATTGATGTAAAACCAATCAGGGATTACGATGCCTATGTAGGTAAGAACATGGAATTTAAGGTAGTGAAGATCAACCACGAATTCAAAAACGTTGTGGTATCACATAAAGCTCTGATCGAAGAGGAGCTGGAGCAGCAGAAGAAGGAGATCATTGCCAAATTGGAGAAGGGACAGGTTCTGGAAGGAACTGTGAAGAATATCACCTCTTACGGTGTGTTTATTGATCTTGGCGGTGTAGACGGACTGATTCATATTACAGACCTCTCATGGGGCCGTGTAAACCATCCCGAAGAGATTGTTGAGCTTGACCAGAAACTGAATGTAGTTATTCTTGACTTTGATGATGACAAGAAGCGGATTGCATTGGGTCTGAAACAACTGACCCCGCATCCCTGGGATTCACTGGATAAGGCGATGAAGGTGGGTGACCAGGTTAAAGGCCGCGTTGTTGTTATGGCCGATTATGGTGCATTTGTTGAAATCGCAGCCGGTGTTGAAGGGTTGATTCATGTTTCAGAGATGTCATGGTCACAACACTTGAGAAGCGCACAGGAGTTTATGAAAGTGGGCGACGTAGTTGATGCCGTCATCCTGACCCTCGACCGCGAAGAGCGGAAAATGTCGCTTGGCATGAAGCAGCTGAAGACCGATCCATGGGAGAAGATTGATGAGAAGTACGGAGTTGGAAGCAAGCATACTGCCAAAGTTCGCAACTTCACCAATTTCGGTGTTTTCGTGGAGATTGAAGAGGGAGTGGATGGTTTGATTCACATATCGGACCTTTCCTGGACCAAGAAAATAAAGCATCCTGCTGAATTTACTGCTATTGCAGCTGATATTGAAATAGTTGTACTTGAGGTAGACAAGGATAACCGTCGCCTGAGTCTTGGACACAAGCAACTGGAAGAGAATCCGTGGGATGTCTTTGAAAGTGTTTTCAGCGTTGATTCTATCCATGAAGGAACCATCATTGAACTGATGGATAAGGGTGCAGTGATTGCACTGCCTTATGGTGTGGAGGGATTTGTGACCCCAAAACACCTTGTAAAAGAGGATGGAACTCCAGTAAAAATGGACGAGAAATTAGATTTTAAGGTAATTGAGTTTAATAAGTCAGCAAAAAAGATTATCTTGTCTCATAGTCGCATCCACGAAGATGCAAAGAAATCTTCTGGTCGCTCAACCAAGCAGAGAGAAGGTGCAGAAGTAAGGAAAGTAACCAGGAAGTTGAAAACCAACCTGGAGAAAACCACACTCGGTGATATTTCCGAACTTGCAGCCCTGAAGAGTAAAATGGAAGAGAAACAGAAGAGTGCAAAGAAGAAAGAGGAAGGTGACAAAGAAGAGTAAAGTAGAACCTTTTAAAACAATCTAGTCAGCTATGGAATTCAAGATTGATAAATTTGAAAACCACACATTGATCAAAGTTTTGGAGGAGAAATTGGATACGCACATTGCCCCGACTTTAAAGTCAGAACTGGTACTAGTATCGGGAAATGGTGAAAAGAACATTGTTCTTGACCTGGGCATTTGCAGGTATTGTGATTCTTCGGGACTGAGTGCAATTCTGGTGGCAAACCGACTGTGCAAAAATGCTAACGGCACCTTTGTACTGACCGGTTTGAATGATGCAGTTGAGAGGCTAATTACCATATCTCAGCTTGATACTGTATTAAATATTTCAAATTCCCTGGAAGAAGCAGTTTCCCTGATTAAGGAGGCTGGTTAAAAGAGTCCCGGGTGTCATTTGAACTGACTATACTGGGTAGCAGTGCTGCACTGCCTACTTCAAAACGATTCCCAACCGCTCATCTGCTTAAGGCAGGTGAGCGGTTTTTTTTAATCGATTGCGGGGAGGGGACCCAGATCCGCCTCAGGCAATACGGAATCAATCCGTCGAGGATCCATCATATTCTTATTTCCCATCTTCACGGAGATCACGTATTTGGACTCTTCGGTCTTCTCTCCTCACTTGGAATGATGGGACGTAAAGTTCCGCTTCACCTCTATGGCCCCCATTCCCTGGAAGAGTTTATGAATTCCTATAGCAGATTTTTTGGACCATTGCCATTTGACCTGGAATTTAAGAGCCATGCGGAGAACAGCGACTTCATTTTTGAGAGTGATAAACTGACCATCAAAGCCATTCCTCTGAAACACCGTATCCCGGCTTTTGGCTACCTGTTCAGGGAGAAGAAGAAGCCGTTAAATATAAGAAAGGAGCAGATTGAGGCTTTTGGTCTTGGAATGGCCGATATTGTGAAAGTGAAGCGGGGCGAGGACTTTGTAACCGACTCCGGAACAGTTATACCCAACAGTCAACTGACGCTACCACCTTTTCATCAGCGATCCTATGCCTACCTCTCAGATACGCTGTTTGATCCGCAACTGGCCGAGATAGTAAAGGGGGTCGATCTGCTGTTTCATGAGGCCACGTTTTCAGACAGGGATAAGAAGCTTGCAGCACAGACCCAGCACTCCACAGCTGCAGAGGCTGCCACACTGGCAAAAATGGCCGGAGTTAAAAAGTTGCTTATCGGACACTTCTCCAGCAGGTACAAGGAGCCGCTTCTGCTTGAGAATGAAGCAAAGGAAGTTTTTGAAAATACTACAGGGGTGAATGATGGTGATATCTATTCCATTCCACCTGAGCGGCTATCCGGAGAATAATAGTAATTTTGCATCTATTGTACCAATTAAATCAGCGAACAGGTGAATGAAAAGATATTGATCCTTGATTTCGGGTCTCAGTATACTCAGTTGATTGCCAGGAAGGTAAGGGAACATAATGTCTATTGTGAGATACATCCATACAGCCATTATCCTGAGCCTGATGAAACAGTGAAGGGGGTTATTCTTTCAGGAAGTCCATTTTCAGTAAGAGATGAGCATGCTCCCATTCCCGATCTGAAGGGAATCAAGGGGCAGTTTCCTTTGCTGGGTATCTGTTATGGGGCGCAGTATCTTTCTCATTTCTATGGAGGTGAAGTGAAAGAGTCCAATTCCCGGGAGTATGGCAGGGCACGGCTTGACTTTATCAACAGAGAACATCCGTTGCTGAAAAACCTTAAACCCAATACACAGGTATGGATGTCTCATGGCGACACCATTAATTCACTTCCACCCGATTGTGAAGTAATTGCCAGTACGGGAGATATACAGGTAGGTGCCTATGCATCATTAAAAGAGTCCACTTTCGGTTTACAGTTCCATCCGGAGGTATATCACACCACAGAAGGGAAAACCATTCTTTATAATTTCCTTGAGGATATTTGTGGTTGTGCCATGGACTGGACCCCTGAATCTTTTGTGGAGAGTACGGTAAGTGAACTGAAGAGGAAAGTGGGAGGTGACAGGGTTATTCTGGGTCTGTCGGGCGGTGTCGATTCTACCGTAGCCTCTATCCTGCTGCACAGGGCCATTGGGCCCAACCTGACCTCTATTTTTGTGGACAACGGATTACTCAGGAAAAATGAGTTTACCGATGTGCTTGAGTCGTATAAAGAGCTGGGATTGAATGTTATAGGAGTGAATGCCAGGGATAAGTTTATTGATGATCTGGAGGGGATTACCGATCCCGAAGAGAAGAGAAAAAGTATCGGAAAGAACTTCATAGAGGTATTTGAGCAGGAGGCAAAGAAACTGGAGGGTGTGAAATGGCTCGGACAGGGCACCATCTATCCGGATGTGATTGAATCAGTCTCAGTCAATGGTCCCTCAGCGACCATCAAATCGCACCATAATGTGGGTGGTTTGCCTGAGAAGATGCATCTGAAAGTAGTCGAACCATTAAGGCTGCTCTTTAAGGATGAGGTTAGGAGGGTAGGGAAGGCACTTGAGATTCCATCCTCTTTCCTGAAGCGGCATCCGTTTCCAGGGCCCGGACTGGGAATCCGGATCCTTGGAGAGATCAACCGGGAGAAGATTCGTCTGGTGCAGGAGGCCGATGATATCTATATCAAAGCACTGCACAGGTTTGGACTGTATGACCGTATATGGCAGGCAGGTGCCATACTGCTTCCTGTCCAAACGGTGGGTGTTATGGGTGATGAACGGACCTATGAATATGTGGTGGCACTGAGGGCAGTTACCTCCACTGATGGGATGACTGCCGATTGGGGACATCTGCCACATGAGGTGCTCAGCGTGGTATCCAATGATATAATAAATAAGGTGCGCGGAATCAACAGGGTGGTTTATGACATTAGTTCAAAGCCACCTGCCACCATTGAATGGGAATAGCTTTGCAGGAACTTTAACAGAAAAATTATGGATCGTATTTACAGATATATGGTGCTTGCTTTTTTAATGGTTGCACCGCAGATGTTGCAGGGACAGTGGAATGTTGAGGCAATAAAGCTTGCCCAGGTAATGGAGAAGGTCAGCCACTTTTATGTGGATTCAATTGATGAGAGCGATGTGGTGGAACGTACCATTGTTCGGATGCTGCATGAGCTTGACCCGCACTCCTCCTACCTTAGTAAAGAGGATCTGGAGGAGTTGAATGAACAACTGGAAGGTGAATTTGAAGGCATTGGAGTCAGTTTCAATGTTCTGGAGGATACCATATATATTATAAGGGCCATATCCGGAGGACCTTCCGAACGGGTGGGGATTATGGCCGGAGACCGGATTGTAAAGGTAGAAGGCAAAACTGTGGCAGGTACAGGGATCACAACCCGGGAGGTTCAGGGTCTGCTGAAAGGTAAGAAGGGGAGTACGGTTGAGGTCTCTGTGAAGCGTCGAAACAGCAAGGAGCTGTTGGATTTCTCCATCACAAGAGACAAGATCCCGGTAAACAGTCTGGATGCAGCATACATGGTGAACAGGAGGATCGGGTATGTTAAGCTGGCCCGATTCTCTCATACCACCATTGATGAATTCGAGCGAGCCATGAAATCTTTAAAGGAGCAGGGTATGGAAGATCTGATCCTGGACCTGTCTGGCAATGGTGGTGGCTGGCTCCCGGTGGCGGTGGAACTTTCCGATCATTTCCTCTCAGGGAACAAGGAGATTGTACGTACCGAAGGCTCCAAAGTACCTGACCGAAAGTACCAGGCCAGGAGGTCAGGGCTCTTTGAAAAAGGAAACCTGGTGGTTATGATTGATGGTAATTCGGCTTCTGCCAGTGAGATTGTCAGCGGAGCAGTTCAGGACTGGGATCGGGGAGTGATTGTTGGAAGGCGCTCTTTTGGGAAAGGTCTGGTCCAGCAGCCATTTATGCTGAACGATGGCTCGTTGATCCGGCTTACGGTAGCAAGGTATTATACTCCAACGGGCAGGTTGATCCAGAAGTCTTATGAAAACGGGTATGAGGAGTATGCGCTGGATCTGATCAACCGCTATAACAATGGGGAGCTATCCAGTGCCGATAGCATTGTATTCCCTAAATCGCAGCAATACAGAACACTTACATTGAACCGGACCGTCTATGGTGGAGGGGGAATAATGCCTGACTATTTTGTTCCTATGGATACTACTGCCTACTCCGATTACTACCGTCATTTGATCGGGAAAGGAATTTTTAACCGTTTTGTCCTTCAGTATGTGGACGATCACAGGAAGGGGTTACAGCAGGAGTACATTGATTTTAAATCATTTAACACCGGCTATACTCCTCCAAAGAGTGCATTGAATATGCTTGTTTCCTATGCCACTGATGAGGGGTTGGAATTCAATGAAGGGGACTGGAGCATTTCAGAAGAGCGTATTTCGTTGCTGTTTAAAAGCTATATGGCCAGGGACCTGTGGGGAATGGAGTACTTCTTTGAGGTCTATAACTCCACCGATGAGGTTTTTAAAAAGGCCGTTGAGATCCTGGAAAATCCCTCATTACTTCACCAGAAACTGGCTAAAGTCAATTACTGATAAACTTCTCTTATGACAGGAGGTGAGAAATTTCACGCAAAGACTCTAAAAGGTCTTGAACTTTTGCTGGCCGAAGAGTTGAAGTCCCTCGGGGCGAGCCGGACAGAAATTGGAAACAGGGGTGTTACTTTCTATGGAGGAATGGCACTGATGTACCGGGTGAACCTGGCCTCCAGGTTAGCACTGCGGGTTTTGCTTCCCATCCTGCAGTTTGAGGCAGCAGACGCAGATA
Organism: Bacteroidales bacterium; assembly: GCA_023135025.1. Classification (GTDB taxonomy): domain Bacteria; phylum Bacteroidota; class Bacteroidia; order Bacteroidales. The sequence goes on from JAGLTY010000009.1 coordinate 13,862, forward strand.
CCCTCTACAGGAAGGTGAGACGATTCGACTGGTCTCGGTACCTTGATAACCGGATGACTTTTTCCATCGACTCTGTAGTTCATTCACCCCAATTCAATAACAGCCAGTATGTCTCTCAGAAGGTAAAAGATGCCATCGTGGACCGGTTCAGAGAGGCGACCAACCTGAGGCCCTCTGTGAACAGGGAACAACCTGATCTTCTTATTAATGTACATATTTCGGGAAAACGGGTGACCGTTTCTCTGGATAGCTCAGGCGGGTCGCTCCACAGGCGTGGATACAGAACGGGACATGGATATTTTGAGGCACCTTTAAATGAGGTGCTGGCCGCAGGCATGGTGATGATTTCAGGCTGGGAAGGTAAAACCCCTTTTCTGGATCCCATGTGTGGCTCCGGTACATTGGCCATTGAGGCAGCATTGATTGCTGCGAATATCCCTCCAGGGATCTTCAGAAAACAGTACGGTTTTGAGAAATGGAAAGATTTTGATATGGATCTAATGGAGCACGTGGCTCAAAAACTGTCTAATGAAACAGAGGTAGCTGTCCCGATCATTGCACGGGATGCGGATCCTGAAGCTGTTGAACTTACCCGTCGCCAGGTGAAGCAGATGGATCTGCAGCACATCATAACCGTGGAACAGGGGGATCTTGCTGATACAGAGGGTATGGAAGGAGCTACATTGATTATGAATCCTCCCTATGGGGAACGAATGAAGCCTGATGATATTGAGTCGCTATACAGCATGATTGGAAGCACTTTAAAACATAAATTTCCAGGTTCCGATGCATGGATTCTCTCATCAAGTAAAAAGGCATTGGGCAGGGTGGGACTTAAGCCAGCTACCAAAAGAGTCCTCTTCAATGGTTCATTGGAGTGCTCCTACGTAAATTACAAAACCTTTGTGGGCAATTGGAAGGATCATAAAGCACAAACTGCTGGTAATCAAAAAAAATAGCGGATTTGAGGAATTTCATTGCTAAAAGAGGGTTTTTTTATCTATATTAGTTAGCGAAACTTTTTTATATTTGCTGATCTTATCAGTGAATAGCATGTCAATAAAAAGAAGCCTAAATGAGCTTTGATATCAACGAGTATTACTCCAGACTGAATGGTGGCGATGTGCTAATGGCTTTCAAAGGGAGTATCTCAAGTGAGCTTATAAGCAATGTGCTAGAAGTGGTCGAGTCCAGGATGGATGAGTACAGTGAAAGCTCAAAGATTCGTAAGAAGGTATACAATGTGCTGGTGGAAAGCCTCCAGAATCTCTATCATCATATAGAAGTATTACCCGAAGAGATGCAGAAGGAATTTGATGACAAATTCGGGGTACTTGTCGTGAGTCGTCATGATGATAGGTATAAGATATCAACCGGTAACTTCATTGCCCAGGATAAGGTGGATGTACTTCGGAACAAGATCGACAAGATCAATTCCATGAGCAGGGATGAGTTGAAGGATATGTACAAGTTTATTCTAAATCATCAGAGACTTTCGGAGAAGGGAGGCGGAGGACTCGGGCTGGTTGATATTGCCCGCAAAACCGGTAACTCTTTGGATTATACATTTGAGAAATATGACGATACCTATTACTTTTTCAATCTCGATGTGTTCATCGATCTATAGGTATCATAACTGCTAAATAACTAAATATGGAAGCACTTTCGATTGAAGGAACTGCAAAGACACCCAGTGTTAAGTTTGACGGTCAGGAGGGTGTGATCGAAATTAAAGGAAGATCAATACCTGAGAACTCAATTGAGTTTTATAAGCCACTTGTGGAGTGGTTGGAACAGTATAGCGGTACACCACTTGACCTTACCCAGGTAAACGTTCAACTGGAATATTTTAACACCAGTTCCTCTAAGTGTATTCTGGATGTATTTAAGAAACTTGAGACCATTCACAAAGGTAAAAGCGAAGTAATCATTAACTGGTACTATGAGGAGGACGATGAGGATATGCTTGAAGCCGGTGAGGATTATGAATCCATCATCAGAGTTCCTTTTAAGATGATTGAAATAGTAGAGTAGCAGGCTCCCGTCAATATAATGTATCTAGATGGAGGCTATCCCAATAGGATAGCCTCTATTTTTTCAGAGGGCATATTTTACCACCAAGTGGTTATTAACTGCGTTAAAAAACATCCCTCAGGAAAACGATTGTGATTCTCTTGATGAGAGTTGTTCCATAAAATCAAGAAATTTCTTGAGTGCCCTGAAATAGAGCAGGATATACAAGAAGATTGTCATGGCCCAGATAACCATAACATTGACCCATAGGGTGGGAACAAAAGCACCTGCGATCATCTTACGCGGTGCGTAAAAATGGGCTTTGCCAAATTTATGAGTCGGATCCAGGTAGATGGGGTCTCTCACCTGGATCATATCGCCGTTAAATTCAGTGAAGTAATCGAAGGTCTTGTTATTGGTCACGAACTCTTCCAGCGTCTTGTTGGCATGCCTCCTTTCCAACTCCTGTAGCTCATCCAGGTTGAATGATTGGGTTATCTCATTGATCTTGTAAACAGCTGCCTTGAAGGTTTTTGAATAGAAATCTTTCAGGGTTTGGAGATACTCCCTTGTGTACGAAAGGATCTCCTGGTTGATCGATTCAGTGGTAAGCTGATCAACGTATTTCATGGTATAGGTGGGTGCATCTTCAAAGTATTCATGCATGATCAACCGTTCATTTAGTTCATCATCTATCTCTATTCGAAGCGATTCCAGGTTGTATTCTATCTTTTCTGCCGCCTCAGGGTTCTCCAGGTTTCTTTCAATAAAGGTTAATTTGTTCAATAGCTCCTTCAGATGGAAATTGGCTTTCAGGCTTGAATTGCTTTTGAGCTTGTTCCAATCATAGTAAATTTTCTGGTAATCGTTGTTCATGAACTGATAGGTGGCAAGCCCCTCATAGGCCCAGCGTGCCATGATAATTTCACCATAAAAGGGAATTCTTTTTGGAGATGAAATTTGCGGGTTGAGGTTCTCAAACTTAACAATGATTCCGCTTAGAATAATTTGCGGGATTACCAGGAACGGGATGAGGATATAGATGGTCACCACAGTTTTGAAGCTGTCTGAAATCAGGAGTCCCATCATATTGGCCATGGCCCATGATGAGAATAGTACCAACCAGTATTCAAAGTACATTCCGTGTATCCCCATAATAGTGTTACCGATGATAACAAAGGTAAATGACTGAATGGCAGACAACAGGAACTGGACCGTCACTTTGGAAAGCAGGTAGCCGGACCAGCTCAGGTTCAGGAAAGCTTCACGCTTCAATATCTTCCGGTCCTTGATAATCTCTTCGGCACTCACTGTAAGTCCCATGAAGATAGCCACGATTACCGACATGAAAATGTAGACTGGCATGTTGCTGTTTCCCAGTAGGGTATAGTTGAATTCATTGGATATGTCGGAATCGAAATAGCGTATAATAAAGGCGAGCAGGAAGGCAAGTAGCGGTGCCTCAAGGAAATTGATAACCAGGTATTGTTTGTCGCTCAGTTTTTTCAGGATATCACGCTTAATAAATACACTGAACTGTTTCACTTTCCCAGGTATCCTGAAGGAAATTTCAGGAAGTTCTTTTTTGGTGGCATGCTCTTTCTTCACCTCCTTGTACTGTTCCCTGAAGTGTTCACTCCACTCCTTCGGAGAGATTCTCCTTGTGTGAGTGAGTTTTCCAAATTCATCCAGTACACTGGTTTC
>JAGLTY010000090.1 GCA_023135025.1 Bacteroidales bacterium
AAAGAGCTTGAGGCGCTGCTTACCAGTGATACGCCCACCGGGGTGCTTGACAGGAAATCGACTGAATACCAGGAGCTGGCCACCAGGGAGGGAATCTTTGTATTCTATTACGACAAGGAATTGTTGAAATATTGGTCCGATCATTCGGTACCTGTGCCGGATCGATGGAGACCACGAATGAACAGACCCTTTGTTTCCCTGAGAAATGCCGACTATGTATCTGTTATTTATCCTTTTGATGACGGCAGACTGGTGGGCATGATCGAGGTGAAAACCCACTACACCTTTCAGAATGAGTTTTTAATCAATGGGTTTCAACGCGATTTCAAACTTGATCCGGGAGTGAATATTGAATTTTTTGAAGCCGATGGGTCCGAACCGGTCTATAATGAAGCGGGAGACTATCTGTTTTCTCTTGATTTCTCAGGAGGCGAACCTATCTCAAGGGGACTGAGGGGCCTGGCCATATCCAGTCTGCTGATCTCGCTCCTGTTGTTCTTTGCAGGATGCTGTTCGGTATTGAAACAGGCATCAGGCAGGAGCAGGCAATTGTGGCTCGGTGTTATTACTGTTCTGATTGCCGGAAGTGTTGTGGCTGTGTTTAAATACTCCTTCCCGCCTCTGCTTACCGATACGGATCTGTTCCAGCCCGAAATATTTGCCAGTCGCCTCTTCCCCTCCCTGGGGGCCCTGCTGGTATTCTCTGTTTTGGCCCTGCTTCTCGGCGGACTCTATTACCTCTTTGGAAATCTGGAGAAGATTGAATCGATACGCTGGAAAAGAGGAGCTGCCACCCTTCTGTTTGTGGGCGCTGCACTGGTTTTTCTGGGTATTGAACAGCTGATCCCTATCCTGGTGCTGGACTCAAGCATCTCTTTTGAGGCGCACCGGGTAACCACCTTTACCGGGAGTACGGTAGTGGGATTGGCCACTGTTATTATCTGGTTTCTTTTACTGGGTTTGATCCTTGACAAAGCGATTATTCTTCTATCGGGATCGCCGGCGCGATCGTTGCTGTATGGATCAGTTGCCCTATCTCTGACCTTCGTGGCGGCCTCGCTCTTTCCCGGTATGCAAAGCTCCTGGCCGGGCGCCATCGCCCTTTTGCTTGTTTTGGCCGGGCACCTCTATATAAGGCACCACCAACCGGGACGAATCCCCTTTTCGCGCTTTATTTTTCTGGTTCTCTTTATCTCACTCTTTATGACCATCCGGCTCCAGGAGAATAACCGCATCAATGTAGAGCGAGAGCGGGAGGTGGAGCTGGTCAAACTCTCTTCAGAGCATGATCCGGTGGCCGAAATGCTTTTTAGTGAAATGTCCATGGCCATCCGGAATGACTCGGTAATTGCACGTTACCTGAACCAACCCCGTATCGACATCGACCAGATCGACCAGGTGGTGAACAGGTTGCGCCGAAATTACCTGTCCGGCTACTGGACCAAGTATGACCTTCAGATCACCGTTTGCAGGCCCGACGATCGTGTTTACCTGGAGCCACCGGATGATGAATATCATCACTGCTATACCTTCTTTAATGAGATGATCCTGGAGAGCGGTGTGGAGGTTCCCGGGAGTGATTTCTATTTTCTGGACAACCTGAATGGCAGGATCTCCTACCTGGCATCGATTCCCTATTACCAGGCCGAGAGTGAACGCAGGGTCTATATTGAACTCAACTCCAAAATCTTCTCCGAAGAGCTGGGCTATCCTGAGTTACTGCTGGATAATGACTACCGCTCTTTTAACAGTTCCAGGTTCTCCTTTGCCAGGTATAACGGGGGAGAGCTTTTTACCCATGATGGGGATTTCCCATACCGGACCACATGTTCCCACTATACCGGCAATGAGAGTGAATTTGAGACCATCACCATCGACGGCTACGACCACAGCATCTACAACGTGGATGATCAGAATACCATCATTGTGGGGAGCCCCTCCATTACGCTTATCGACTACCTGATCTTCTTCTCCTATATTTTCGCGTTTAACTTCCTGTTGGTGGCACTGGGATATCTTTTTATTACCGTTCGCATCATGCCCTCCTTTAACTGGAGCTTTAAAAACAGGATTCAGTACTCCCTGGTGGGGGTCCTCTTTCTCACTTTTGTACTGATCTGTTCAGGCACCATCTATTTCATTATCCAGCAGTACCGGGTCAAACACAATGATAACCTGAGAAACACCATGCGTTCGGTCTATATTGAGCTGATCCATAAACTGGAATTTGAAGAGGACCTGGAGAACTGGTCATCCGACAGCTATTACAACCTGGATGAGTTATTAAGGAAGTTCTCCAATGTATTCTATACCGATATCAACCTCTATAACCAGGAGGGCTACCTGCTGGCCACCTCCCGCTCGGAGATCTTTGACAGGCAGTTGCTGAGCTACCGTATGAACCGGCTGGTATATGAAAATCTTTCAAGGGGAGATGCATCGGAGTATATTCATAATGAGCGTATGGGAGAGATGAACTATATCTCGGCCTATGTACCGCTTATGAACAGCGAAAATAAGTTTCTGGCCTACCTGAACCTGCCCTATTTTACCCAGTCGGGGGCCCTGGCCAGGGATGTGACCAATCTGGTAGTTGCTGTGATCAATGTCTATATGATCCTGATGCTGCTTACTCTTCTGGTGAGTGTTTTCCTGGCCGACCGGATCACCCAACCTCTGCGGATGATCCAGAACCGCATTGCCCAGGTGAGCCTGAGTCAGAAAAATGAGATGATCCATTACGATCGCAGCGATGAGATCAGGGGACTGGTGGAGGAGTATAATTATATGGTAGAGGAGCTGGAACGGAGTGCCGGGTTGCTGGCTCAATCGGAACGGGAGTCTGCCTGGCGGGAGATGGCCAAGCAGATTGCCCATGAGATCAAGAATCCCCTTACACCCATGAAACTCAATGTGCAGCATCTTCAGCGCACCATTGCTGAAGGGAAGGACGATCCTGAAATGGTAAACCGGATCTCTGCCACACTGATTGAGCAGATCGATTCACTGTCGGCCATTGCCCGGGAGTTTTCCGATTTTGCCCAAATGCCCCGGGCCAGAAACACCAGGATCAACCTTGTCTCCAAGTTGAACAGCCTGCATCAGCTTTTTGAAACCACCGACAGGGCGAAGATTGATATTGATATGGGCGGGCATAGTAAGGTCTATGTGATGGCCGATAAGGAGCAGTTGATGCGGGTCTTTATCAACCTGGTGAAAAACGGCCTACAATCCATTCCCGAGGGGAGGAAGGGGCTTATCCGGATCGCTCTGGAAACAGATTCTGAAAAGATGGTGAAGATCACTTTTACCGATAACGGGAAAGGCATTCCCGAGGAGATACGGGATAAGCTGTTCCAGCCCAACTTTACAACGAAGTCGGGGGGAATGGGAATGGGGCTTGCCATCAGTCACAATTTCATCAGGTCATTGGGGGGACGAATCTGGTACGATACTGTATTGCATCAGGGAACCACCTTCCATGTGGAGCTCCCGGCATCCATAGAAAAAAGATAATTATTCATCTGTTTTTTTTGTTATATTACGGTTTGATTGCCATAAAAACCCTGAATTGAACCAGAAAAGAGCCATATACCTGGTTGCTTTATTATTGAGCTTTGCTACTCAGCAAGGTTATTCGCAGACATATACACCCATCAGTGGGGTCATTAACGATTATACCTCCGTCACTGCAATTCTGAGTGGCCAGGACTGGAATCCTGACACGGTGGTGGTGGCGAATGTGTCTGATTTTCATGTGGATGATACGGTGATGGTCTATGGCGTAAAGGGAGCCATTATAGGCACCAGTCATGATAGTACCTACCTGCCCGGAGATAATGTCTATGCACCCGGCGAAGATGCCCAGCTGCCCGGGAATACGGGTAAATATGCCTTTTTCATTATCTCAGAGGTGATTGGCAATAATGTGGTGCTTAATGCCGCGTTAAATCCGGAAATTCTGCCAATGGGAGTGGGTGAGGTGGCCCAGTTGATCAGGGTTCGCTCCTACCGGTATGCCAATGTGACCGCAACGGGTCTTCAAGCCGATCCATGGAACCCTGCCACAGGAACGGGGGGTGTGGTGGCCCTCTTTGTGCATGGAGTGCTCAGGCTGGATGCCGATATCGATGTCTCCGGAGACGGTTTTGAAGGTGCTCCCGGAAGCACAGATGCCATCTACAGTGCCGGCTGCTCATCCAATGATACAATAAACTATTACGAACCTTTTTACCTGGATGGAGAGTTATGGGCCGGTCTCAAGGGTGAAGGCACTACCGATACCCGGTTTCTTTATAACAGGGGAAAGGCCTCCAGTATTAATGGTGGTGGTGGAGGCAATGGCCGCCAGGCTGGTGGTGGCGGGGGCTCCAACTATACAGCCGGGGTACGTGGTGGAGAGGAGTCCACCATTTGTAGTCCGGGGGTCGGGGTGTCAGTGACCGGTGGAGCAGGTGGTTTTGACCTGGGCCGTACCGGATATTACTATATAGACGGTAATGTAGATAACCGTGGCAACCGTATCTTTTTTGGTGGTGGCGGCGGTAGCGGGACGCGAATGTCCTTATCCACAAATACCGACGGTGGCAATGGAGGCGGAATTGTTGTGATTGTAGCCGATACCATTATGGGGAATGGCGGCGGGATTTATGCAGATGGAGGAGATGTATCAGGGACCGCTGTAAACGGTGCCGGAGCCGGCGGTGGAGGAGGTGGTTGTATTATACTGGATGTGGCCGGATATCAGGGCACGCTCAATCTTTCAGCTGTGGGTGGAGATGGAGGCAACAGCTCCGGAACCACCGATACCACAGGTATGGGTGGTGCAGGCGGTGGAGGGATCTACTGGCTTGTGAAAGATACCACTCTGGTTTCAGCTGACTTTTCTACGGGTACCAATGGAAGATTTCTCTCCGCAATCCCTTACGACACCCTGGAGTCACCTAATCCACCATTTCAAAAGGATGATCTGGTTGCCCCTTTAAGGGGATTCCTGTTCAACCCGGTACCTTCTGAATTTACAGTCTGTTCCGACCAGGATCCAGATCCCATCATCGCATCCGAACCGAAAGGAGGCGATGGTACTTATACTTATCAGTGGATCGATAGCTCAAGTACCCAGAATTTCTGGGATGACATAGTAGGCGCAACAGCGAAAGACTATGATCCCGGATTACTCTCAGATACCATATATTACAGGAGGATTGTGAACTCATTGGGGCTGGCCGATACCAGTTTTCGCATCGCTGTCTATGTACATCCTGCCATTACCGGCAATACAATTGCAGCCAATGATACGGTCTGCTCAGGAAATGCACCACTCCTCTTCGAATCCTCAGCCACCATAGGAGGCGGACCTACCGGGGGGACCTTTACTTATAAATGGCAGCATTTGCCTGATGGTGAAGGCAGTTATACCGATATCACCGCTGCCACGGAAGAGGCCACCTACCAGGCCGGAGGTCTGATCACCTCCACCGACTACCGAAGGATCGCCTATGCAGGGGTCTGTGTCGATACCTCCAATGAAGAGCGTGTAAGGGTGCTGGAAACGCTTACCGGCAATGATATTACTCCATTTGATACAATCTGTATCAATACGGCTCCGGACCTGATAAGTGGTCCGCTCCCCTCAGATGGAGATCAGGCAGATATCCGTTACCAGTGGCTCACATCGACCGATCCGCTGGTGATGGGTTCACTGATACCTGGCGAAACAGGCATAAGCTATCAATCCCCGTCATTGAGTCAGACCATCTATATCAGAAGGGTTGTTCTTTCGGGCAATGACGATGCATGCAGGGATACCAGTGCATATGTGGAGATACTGAATGTTCCCGATATCACCAACAACAGCATTACCGCATCTCAGACAGTATGTCAGGAGGATCAACCCGATCTTCTTACAGGAAGCTCACCCGGGGGAGGGCACATGGGGCAGTACAGCTATACATGGATTTCCAGTACCGATCAGACCAGCTGGATACCGGCAACGGGAGGGGGAGCCAACGATGTGATGACCAGTTTCGATCCCGGGGTGATGACCGGCGATACCACCTGGTACCGCAGAGTGGTCGGATCAGGGGGAGTGGAACTGGTGTGTAAGGATACCAGCGGTATTATTGTGATCAATGTGCTTCCTTCCATCACCAATAATGTGGTGACACCCATAGACGATATCAAGTGTCAGTGGGAGATGCCGGAAGCGATCACAGGATCTCTGCCGGGGGGAGGCGCCACCGTGGCGGGCAGTGATCCCACCAGGGTCTATCGCTGGGAGGTGGCCCAAGGGGAGACCGCACCCGGCTCGGCCGACTGGACCTATCCCTCCACGGGTGCAGATGCGCAGCACTATAACGATCCTGATCAGCTTACCACAGATGTGGATCGCTGGTACCAGCGGATCATCATCAGTGGTCCCGCCGGAGAGTGTATCGACACCTCCAACCTGGTGCACCTGGATGTCCATTCAGAGATTACAGCCAATGAAATTGATGCTGCTCAAGCGATCTGTTTTAATGACACCAGGGCGTTGAGAGATGTGGCCCTGGCGGGTGGTGAAGCAGGGATCACTCCTGTATATACATGGCGCAGTTGGCTGGAAGGGGAGAGCTCGGCCGATGCGGTTCCGATCGCCGGCTCAGACCAGCAGGAGTATCTGAGCGGACCCTATTCAAATCCGGCTACACTGATCTTTAATTATGATCGTGTGGTGGAGATCGGGGCGTGCCGGGACACCTCCAATGCTATGATGGTGACCGTGATGCAACTGCCGGGAGGAGAGCTGACCGATGCAGGTTTCAACGCCTGTGAAAAGGATACAGTCCTTCAGCTGGATCTCAATATGGCTGACCTGACCGCCGGACACTATGTAACTCCCTGGAATGTCTATCTGATGGATGGGGTGCAGACGGGGATTGGACCGGGATTGCTCGATCAGGATATGGATACAATGGGAATTATAATGGATACAGATGGTGCCGATCATCTGACGCTCACCTACGAAATTGAATCGATCCTCTATTACCCTGAAGGGGATGACTATGCCTGTATCTCACCTGCAGGAAACCTCACAGGCGATCCGGTTGTGGTGAATCTCTCCCGCAGGCCCGATCCGCAGATCATGGTGGACGGTGCGGCCCGGGATAGTTTCAAGGTATGCAGTACCACTGCAACGTTGCAACTCGATCCCGATAACGGGACCCTGAGCAGATGGAGTGAACCGGCCGGTTCTCTCTTCTTCTCCCCTGGTGCCGGTCCCGACGAGTTCCGGGTCACCATTCCCAACAATCATGAGGATTTCGGGGAGTACAGGATTTTTGTAAAGAGTGAGGCAGGAGATTGTGCCGGGTTGGATTCCCTCGACCTGCACTTCTTCGAACAGCCGGCACCCGCTTATGCCGGGGAGGATACCGTGCTCTTCCTGATCAACTCTGTACAGTTGAAGGCCGATCCACCCACAGCCGGGGTCGGAACCTGGGAATCGACCGAAGGTAGCGGGATTATTGCTAATGAACATGCACACAATACCTTTGCCTATGAACTGGGAAAGGGAGAGAATACCTTCACCTGGACCGTGGTTAATGGTGAGGATGAGGGGAAATGTACCACTTCCAGTGATGTAACCATTGTGCTTCGCAACGAGGTAAAGAAGTACAATGGCTTCTCGCCCAATGGCGATATGAGCAATGAGTACTACATTATACAGGGACTGATCTATGCCGATGAGTTCTCGGTCTCCTTCTTCAACTCCCTGGGGAATACCGTACGCACCATTACCGATAAAAATGTGGCTG
>JAGLTY010000091.1 GCA_023135025.1 Bacteroidales bacterium
AGAGAAACTGAAAACTATTCCCTGTGGTCACGGCCAGGTGATCGATGGCCTCGAACAGAGCCTGAACCGCCTTCAGCGGCTGTCCCAGGGTGTAGGTATAGAATCCGGTATAGGGCTCACCGCTTCTATGAAGCATAACCGCCTTGGTGCTGGTCGATCCCACATCGATCCCCAGGTAAAATAGCATCTCTTCGGGTGTAGAGAGTGAAAAGCGATCGACCTGGATCTCCGCAGTATGATCGGCAATGGAAGGTTGATATGTGTAGTGTTTCTCAATGATAATCTCCTGCTCGGTGACTTCAGGGGCACGAAGCGGCTCATAGAAGTACTCCAGCACTCCGTGATCGACCACTATATTTGAAAGATCGGTGGGAAGAAGTTTCTTGCCTCCAATCAACTCCTTCCACAGGAGCCGTGCCGCACCAATGGCCGGAAGGTGGTGGGCATGGCGGTGGATCCGGATCTCTTTACCAATGATGCGTTGCAGGTGCCTGACCACCGAGCGGTTTTTTGAAACCCCTCCCGACATGAAGATGGGCGACTCAGGGACTGACTTGTTGAAGAGGGTATCTGCAATATTAGCGGCCAGCCCCTTACAGAGACTGTCGCAGATGGCCTCGAGACCATAACCTTTCTGTTGTGCATGGATCAGGTCGGTCTTGGCAAAAACAGAGCATCTGGCTGCAATATCCGGAACCGGCGAACTGTTCTTCAGGGCCATATCCGAAAGGTGTCCCGTATTCTTAAGGTTAAGCCGAAGGGCCTGCTGGTCGAGAAAACTGCCTGTTCCTGCCGCGCAGGATGAGCTGTGACTGGTTTGCAGGTAGTTGCCCCGCTGGTCCAACTCCACCAGGTAGAACCGCTCAGCACCTACATGAAGGATCGACCGCGCATTCAGTTTCAGGAAGTCTGCAGCTTCCATCAGTGCGACCTGTTGATCAAATACCTGTACCTGCTGTCTGAAATGGGATTTACCGGAAGGGGTGGCCACTCCGATAATCTCTTTGTTAAGGTATCCCTTAAGCAGTTGATCCAGTGTCTCTCTGATGTTACCCTGGTGCAGCATGTAGGCCTGCCCCTTCAGGTTTCCCTCCCTGTCCATTGCAACCACAGAGATGGATACCGAACCCACATCGATCCCAAGAATCAATCCGTTTTGTTGTGGTTTTCCTTCTGGCATAATACCGTTGTTCTATTATAAATATATGATTTTTTAATTTTATTAAAGAAGTTGATGTTCGCAGATATTTATGCTCGTTTTGCTTCTGCAAAGTCAGATTGAAATGCATTCATCACATATTCTTTCAGCCGTTTCGTGTGTATTCTATTGAGGTAAATGTACCTATGAAGAAAATGCCTGATCCAGATGTTTGTCTGTTTTTTATGATTTCATTAACAACAAGTGAGGGAGTTATTGTCTTAATTTTACATAAACACATTTAACCGTTACATAACCTTAGACGATGAGTAAGTATCTAAATGGTGTTCCTTCTCTTCAGCTACCAACCCCAGGGTGGCTTTCCTTATTGATGCTGGATCTGATATAATCTTCATCCGCTATCTGTAAAAAACTGTTAATCAGGAGTTAAAAGAACTGTCTCAGATAACCTTTAAAGGAATGTTTTGTCAGCAGGACACATAACTCAACCAATTATCCTAATAAGTCGGTGAATTATACAATAGTAAACCATTAGAGTATATGAAAAATCAATCGATTCAATATAAGATAATACGGTCCCTGACCATATATGGTCTGATTCTCTCTTTTTTAATCCCTATTGACCTGTTCGGACAGAAGGGAGGTAAAAAAAACGATATCTACATCATGCTCACCTGTACCGAATATATCGGTGATGGAAAAATTGTGGCCCATTTTGGATATGAGAATACGGGAAAGAAAACCGTTGTGGTGGATGAAAACGGTAGTGTGGTTACTTACAATCACGGTCAATCCAAGAAGTATGGAATCTACACCTTCGAGCCGGGTGTGAAGGAGAAGGCCTTCAGCCAGGAGTTTGACTCCAAGGATCGTGTTCAGTGGACCGTAGAATTTTCCGATGGAACAACAAAAACGACGGATGCCAATATCAACTCCAATCATTGTCGGGATGCGCAGGAGAGCCTGGATATCATACCCGGATACTATCCTCCTGAAGGGGGAAAGGAGTATAACTCAAAGATTGGAGCCGAGCTCACCTCATTGTATAATGCTTACAGTTACGATCCTGCCAATTTTTCGGGAGCCACCGATGATATTTTCCAACTGGACGGGGTAAAGGTGCTCATTGAGGTGGTTGCTGAGAAAGGTCAGTATGACACTATGATCAGCAGCCTAAACGGTGTGGGATTTGATCTGGTTACTGCTGACCCCGGTCTATATCGTGCCACCGGGTGGGTGGAGATCGGTGATCTTCTCTTGCTTAACGATATGACGGCCCTTTATTATGCTCGGCCGGTCTATCCGGGCGTGAGCAACTACACTGTTCCAGCCACCGGGCTGACCAAAAGCCAGGGTGATTTTGCCATGCACTCCGATTTCGCACGATTGGGATTTGATATCGACGGCTCAGGAGTAAAGATCGGTGTACTGTCCAACAGCTATAACACCCAGTTAAAAGCAGATGATGATGTGAGGAACGGGGACCTTCCCGGTGCAGGAAACCCCAATGGTGACTCGCTGGAAGTAGATGTACTCAAAGATATTGCTCCGACCCATGGAACGTTGTCTGATGAAGGAAGAGCCATGCTGCAGATTCTACACGATATTGCTCCGGGGGCCGAACTGGCATTCAGGACCGGATACCTGGGTGAGCAGGATATGGCCGATGGTATCAGGGAACTTGCCAACGCCGGATCCGATCTCATTGTGGATGACCTCTCCTATATTACAGAGCCATTTTTCCGTGACGGTGTGATCTCTAAAACCATTGACTCAGTGGTAAACGAAGGAGTTACATTTTTCTCCTCAGCAGGAAATTTCGGAAAGGCCTCTTACATGGGCGTTTTTGATTCAGAACCAGCCCCTTCCACCATCACAGGAACAGCTCATGATTTTGGAGGAGGAGATATTTTCCAGGGCGTGTCACTTGAAAAGGGTAATTATACGCTGGTACTACAGTGGGACGATGGTTCAGATCCCACCATGAATACCACTACCACCGACCTGGATATTTTCCTCTCCGATGATGTTGGATTCTCCCTTTTGGGATTCAACAGGGAAAATGTAGGGGGCTTCCCCATTGAGGTGGTTCCGTTTTCAGTAATAGGAGACAGTGTCCAAGCGAATATTGTGATTGCAAGGGCCAGTGGTCCGGATGATCCGGTTACCTTTAAATACATTCTTTTCCGTGGAGGCTCACAGTTCCAGATGCTTGAATACGGAGGAGGTTCATCCACCATCGTAGGGCATCCCAACGCAACAGGAGCTATCTCTGTCGGGGCTGTTCGTTTTGATAAGAATCCGGTATACAATCCCGCGGAATATCCCGTACCGGTCATCATGTCCTTCTCTTCTGTGGGTGGTACACCGGTGAATGGAGTTGTCCGGGCCAAACCGGATATTACTGCCCCCAACGGCGTCAACACAACGGTCGATTTAGGCAATGGGGACTGGGTTAGTCCTATTGATCCCGATACTTTATACCCCAATTTCTTTGGGACCTCGGCTGCATCGCCTCATGCAGCAGGAGTGGCAGCACTGATCATGGAAGCGAAATCGAAATTCGATAGCATCACTGTAACTCCTGATAATATAAGGGCTTTAATGAAGTCAACTGCCATTGATATGGAGGATCCCGGTGAGGACCATATATCGGGTTCCGGTTTTATCCAGGCACATAAAGCATTGATGACTTTTGCGAATCCATCGCCTTACGTGGAGAACCTGATTCTGGCTGCTGAAGGCGGAGAGCCGGGAGAGGAGATTACGCCCTTCTCCTTTACCATAACAGGAGATTTTTTCACAGATTCAACACAGGTACTGTTCCGGGGTGAGCCACTGGAAGAGGGTGTTGTGGTGATGGACGAAAGTACTATTACTGTGGATCACGAAGGATTCATTGGAAATCCTGAATTACAGGTGTATACTCCTGCTATCTCCTCAAGTGAACTGGATGGTGGATTCTCGGAAGGGATCTATTTTTCAGATCCGGTGAAGCAAACTGTTGTCATTACCGCCAACAATGTTAGCAAGAAATTTGGAGAGGTACTTCCTGAGTATGCAGCCAGCTTCCTGGTTATAACGGTTGATGGTGACTCCCTGTCACTTGATGACGCTGTGCTCAGCGGAATCATGTTGCAGGAGGAGGCCGACAGGTTAACGGGTCTCGTTTATGGCGTGCCAGCCAATGACACCTCAGATGCGGGTCAATATATAATTGTACCCTCACTCTATCCTGAACTGGATATGGACAATCCGTTAACGGAAATAGACAATGCAATTTCTGAAAAATACATTCTTGAATTTGTAAATGGGAACCTGACCATTGAGAAACTGGGGTTGACGATTACACCGATGGATGTGGAGATGGTATATGGAGAGGAGTTGCCCGCCGGAGGATTTCAGTTTTTATACCAAATAGGTGATTCCACTGTGGTGATTGACAATCCGGGACTTATTTTGAGCGGGGTGGAGCAGGAGCATACAGCTGCCCTGACCAATGAAATTGCACTGGTTCCAGGCATCGCCCTGGTCAATGGGATTCCCATGATAAGGGGGATTGCGCTGGTTAACGGTGTTACTATGCTAAGGGGAATAGCATTGGTCAATGGTGTTGAGGTGAAGGTGGAAGTTGAGGGTGCAGACACCACGGTCTATGTGGCCGGGGAACCGGTTGCAAACGGTGCTGCTTTGATCAGGGGGATCGCCCTGGTGAATGGTCTGCCCTTTGTGAATATGACCGAGATAGTGCGTGGTATTGCACTTGTTAATGGCGATGAAATCACCTTTGATAATGGTTATATGACCGCGCTGAATGGCGATACCGCCCTGGTAAACGGCTCAGTACCTTCTGTACGAGGGATTGCCCTGGTCAATGACTCCCAGTTTACCAGGGGCGTAGCCCTTGTAAACGGACATATGGTCGTTGTCGAAAATGGGATCACCACGATTGATGGTCTGGCGGTCCCCACCAATGGGATTGCCCTGGTGAATGGAATTCCTGTGGTAAGAGGAACCGCCCTTGTAAACAGCTTGCAAATCTCAAGGGGGGTTGCCCTTGTAAATGGTCTGGAAATTCCGGTTGAAAACGGGATTCCCACTGTTCGGGGTATTGCCCTTGTGAATGGGATTCCTCTGGTCAGAGGCACTGCCCTGGTCAACAACCTGGAGGTGAAAGTGGTCGATGGTGAGGTAAGCCAGGTTTATGAGAATGGTATCCTGGTGAACGGCCTTACACTGAGCAAGGGAATTGCTCTTGTGAACGGTACTGCACTGGTCAACGGCACCCAGTTAAGCAGGGGTTTGGCCCTTGTGAATGGAATTGCCCTGGTCAATGAAGCTGGTTCAGGAGAAGATGTGGTGAACCTGGAAAACATGAATTTTCTGGCCAGCGGCACTGCCCTGGTGAATGGAAGCATTCCAAGTGTCAGGGGAATCGCCCTGGTGAATGGGATCGAAGGTGTGGATGGAGAAGCGTTGAAAATCGCAGCCGGTACCATCCTGCCCGATAGTTCCGTGATCTATGAAGATGTCTCTGTCACCAATGGGATTGCACTTGTCAATGGACTGGCCTATGTCAGGGGAACGGCCCTGGTGAACGGTGATCCACTCACAAATGGAAATGTCCTGGTGAATGGTTCCACGATCAATGACAATAGCAACAGTGGTACCATCCTGGTGTTTGATGCCACAGATATCGGTGGTTCGACAGAAGATGTAAGCTTTACACCTATAAGCTTTATCACCGGGACCACTTTCGGGCAACACTGGATCGTTCCCGGGACCTTCCTCTCCAATAATTTTGAGATATCATATGAACTCGGGACACTGACCATTGATCCGGCCGATCTGACCATCACCGCAGAGGATAAAACCAAAACTTATGGCGAGGACGATCCTGCGCTGACCTATACAGAGTCGGGATTGTTTCCGGGCGATACCATTACCGGTGAATTAAACCGTGAAGAGGGTGAGGATGCCGGAGACTACCATATCCTGCAGGGAAGTGTGACGGCTGGTGATAATTATGCAGTTCATTATGACTCTGCTGTGCTGACCATCGATCCGGCACAGCTGACCATTGCTGTTACCGCTGAGAGCAAGGCATATGATGGAACAAGAGTAGCTGAGGTGTCGTTGTCCGATAACCGCCTTTCCGAAGAGACACTATCCATTACTTATACTTCTGCACTGTTTGCAGATAAGCATGTGGATAGCGGCAAGGAGGTGACTGTCCTGGGAATTTCATTGAACGGTGAAAATGCGGGCAACTACACAGCCAATGTGACTGCAACAGATACGGCAGACATTACCCCGAAAGAGGTAAGTGTGACGCTAAATGATCCTTTCCTGTACATCAGGGAGGGGGATCCTTTACCTCTGTTTACATTCAGCTACTTCGGCTGGATCACGGGCGATACAGGGAATGAAGGGTACACTGTCTTGAGAGAATCGGATGGTGCTGTATATGATCCCGCATCAGATGAATCTGCAGGCACCTATACCATCACCCCTGTACCTTTCAACACCAACTACATATTTGCCATTGAAACAGGGGTGTTGCATGTGAATCCCTACGGTACGGGTACCAGGGCTGTAAAGCCGGTACTGAATTGTATCGAAGAGATCGGCCCTGATTATTTCATTGCCAACTTTGAGTATAAAAATGAAAATGATGTAGCTGTCTATATCCCGGTGGGAGAAGACAATATGATGACAGGCAGCGGAATCGATTGGGAGAATTTTGAAGGTCTTCCCACAATGTTTGCTCCCGGAGGCGGATCTTTTGTTGTATACTTTGATGGTTCTGAACTTTCATGGACGGTCAATAGCCGCGACCAAAACCAAAAGGTTTCCAATGCGGCCAATGCCAATTCAAGCTCTACAAAATGCCACACCAACCTGAAATCGGCTTCACTCTCTTCAGGCATCGAAGAGGAGGAGCTTGATCCGGATCATCTGGTGGCATATCCCAATCCGGTGGTTGACAAGGTTCATCTTACCATGAAGGAGATAGAGAACTATAAGATGATCATGCTATATGACTTTTCAGGAAGGTCGCATCCCATAACATCCATCGATAAGCGGACCGACAACCTGGAGAATTGATATGGAACAGTTATCGGCCGGACACTATTTTATCAGAATTGTGATGGAGGAGAGCTCCAGGGTTGTCATGATTATCAAAAAGTAAATCGGAGAATAGAAAGTGAAGTATTTGAGGTTTTATCTGCTGTTGCTCTTCTTGTTTTCGGGAATCATTACCAACGCTCAGGATTCCCGGGTTGACAGCCTGAAGATGCTCCTGAGAAGTATGGATGGGGATACCACAAAGGTCAATACACTCAACGCCATTGCTGACGCTATTTACAGGAACGATCCGGACGAAGCCATCAGGTACAGTACCGATGCAAAAACCCTTGCCGAACAGATCAATTTCAGGAAAGGTTTGGCCCTGGCTTATAAAAATATGGGACTCGGACACTATATGCAGGGAGACTATACAGATGCATTCAAGAGCTGGGAACCATCACTGAAGATCTATGAGGAGCTGGGCGACGATCAAAT
>JAGLTY010000092.1 GCA_023135025.1 Bacteroidales bacterium
AGCTAAAGGTTCCTCGCGGCTTGCCGCGAGGAGCTTCAATAACAGGGTGCAATAGCAGAGCACCCAGGGCCTGGTTCCTGGCGAAAGTAATGAGATTATTTGCCGGTGAAGCGACCTATAAACCGGTCATCCGGGAGGGATCAACCCACTCGTCGAACTCCTCATCGGTGAGGTATTTCAGGGCCAGTGCAGCCTCTTTCAGGGTGGCTCCCTCCTTATGCGCCTTTTTGGCGATCTCGGCAGCCTTTTCGTACCCGATATGGGTGTTCAGGGCGGTGACCAGCATCAGGGAGTTGTTGAGGTTCTCCTCGATCCGATCCTGATTGGGCTCAATCCCCACAGCGCAGTTTTCGTTGAAGGAGCGACAGGCATCCCCAATGAGTCGTGCCGATTCCAGGAAGTTATAGATCATCATCGGCTTGAACACATTCAGCTCAAAGTGGCCATTGCTTCCACCAATATTGATGGCTACATCGTTGCCCATCACCTGGGCACATGCCATGGTCAGCGCCTCTGCCTGGGTGGGATTTACCTTGCCTGGCATGATGGAGGAGCCCGGTTCGTTGGCCGGAATGATGATCTCTCCGATACCGCAGCGTGGACCGGAAGCCAGCATGCGAATGTCGTTTCCAATTTTCATCAGGCTTACGGCCAGGGTCTTCAATGCACCATGGGTCTCCACGATGGCATCATGGGCAGCCAGCCCCTCGAACTTATTGGAACCTGTAATAAAAGGGAGATCGGTAAAACGGGCGATGTTCCTGGCCACCAGTTTGGCATACCCTTCGGGGGTATTGATGCCGGTGCCCACTGCGGTTCCGCCCAGGGCCAGTTCGGTGAGGTGATCCAGGCTGTTGATCAGTGATTTCAAACCGTGATCGAGTTGCGATACATATCCGGAAAACTCCTGTCCCAGCGTCAGTGGAGTGGCGTCCATCCAGTGGGTACGTCCGATCTTCACAACATTCATATGGGCATCAGCTTTCTCTTTAAGTGTATCACGAAGATCCTTTACTCCGGGTATGGTTATTTCGGTGAGCATTTTGTATGCTGCGATATGCATGGCGGTGGGGAAGGTGTCGTTGGATGATTGTGACTTGTTCACATCATCGTTGGGATGGATCAGCCGTTCGCCTTCGCCCAGTGTGTTTCCCCGGATTACGTGGGCCCGGTTGGCCACCACTTCGTTTACGTTCATATTGGATTGGGTGCCTGATCCGGTCTGCCAGACCACCAGCGGAAACTGGTCGTCCAGTTTCCCCTCAATAATCTCATCACAAACCTGCATGATCTGGTAGGCTTTCTCTTCGGAGAGCACTCCCAGCTCCAGGTTGGTTGCTGCTGCGGCCTTTTTCAGGTAACCGAAAGCCTGCACAATCTCTTTGGGCATTCGGCCGTCGCCTATTTTGAAATTATCTTTTGAACGTTGGGTTTGTGCGCCCCAGTACTTATCGGCAGGGACATTCACCTCGCCCATGGTATCCTTTTCAATTCTGGTTTTCATGATTGGTATATTTTGAGTTAAATATACTCAATCAGAACCAAGCTGAAGCAGGTAAAAAAATGTTCTTGGAAACAATATGGATCAGGAGTCGGCCTTGGCCAGGAGAATGGTAATGTAATTGTTCCCTTCGGTATCGGATTCCACCCCCACGCCACACTGGGTCACATCTTCAAGCAGGGTAACTTCCCCATCGGTCAGCTGCAGCAACTCACCCAGGATCACATCTTCATCGCTTGAGGAGGTTTTCAGTACCAGCGCGTTCAGATTGTAAAAACTGTACTTTTCAAGTAGGGCATCCCAGTGTTCATCCAGGCCGTCAGTGTTTACCTCCACCACCCCGTTGGCCATTTTGTAGGAGAAGACCTGTGCCTCGCCCACAATGAAGTACTGGTGAACAAAAGCTCCGTCCACTCCTTCATCAATACGGAAGTCCCTTATGGCTTCGTAGATCAGATTTTCAATGTTCTTGATCTTGATGTAGGGTCCATCATCCTTGTCGCAGGAGAAGAGGAACAGCGGTATCATCAGGATCAGGATCAGGCGGAAGTTTTTCATGTTCTTTACATTTACACTCTAGTACGAAAAGGGAGCAAAAAAGGTTGCTTAGAGCTGGTCGATTTTTTCAGGAGGATCGCCCACCACCGCCTTGTACTTCCCTTCCACAATGGGCCGGTGAATCAGTTTGGGATTTTCAACCATCACCTTGATCCACTCTTCGTCATTCAGATTCAATCCTTTAAGCTCTTTTCGGTAGACCTCTTCCTGGGTACGGATTAATTCAAACGGTTTCACATGGAGTTTCATTACCAGGGCGGTAAGTTCGGCTTCGGTAAGAGGCTCTTTCAGGTATTCGCCTACCTGCAGTTCCATCTTTTTCTCGGTGGCATATTGCAGGCCGGCCCTGCTTTTTTTGCAGCGGGGATTGTGGTAGATGGTATACATGTTGATATGTTATTTATTAATAGTTCTATTCTTCCTCCTCCGTCTCCTGCTGGTTGACCGGGTCGGCATCCAGGACAAACATGCCGCGGCCATGGGTGGCAACGATGATCATATTTTCGCGTGGCTGAATGGCCAGGTCGTGTATATAGGTGCATGGAAGGTCGCCCAGTACCTCCCAGCTCTCCCCGGCATCTTTTGAGACATAGACACCCACATCGGTGCCCAGGTAGAGAATATTCTCCTTTTCAGGGTCCTCCCTGATCACATTGACCGGTCCGGCAGGAACATTGGCCGAAATATCTTCCCAGGTGGCTCCAAAGTCGGTGGAGCGCCATATATAAACGGCGGCATCATCATCCCTGCGTCCGGTCTGGGTGACATACACGGTACCGAAATCGTGTTTCGAGGCCACGATCCTGGAGATCCACCTTACCGGTAGTGGTTCTTTGCGGATATCCTCCCATTTTTTCCCACCATTCCTGGTTCTCCAAAGCCTCCCGTCGTCGGTGCCGGCATAAAGCAGATCCGGGTTGAAGACAGATTCTTCCAGCGCACTGATGGTCTGGTAGCTGATATCGCCCTTCTTCTCAGGATCGTTGTAGGTGAGGTCGGGACTGATCTGCTCCCAGGTTCCTCCCCTGTCGGTTGACTTCAGAACATGCTGAACCCCGTGATAGACAATATCCGGATTGTGGTCGGACAGCAGGGTGGGGGCCATCCACTGTCCCCTGAATTCAGGCTCTTCCGGGAAGATGGTGGGCAATACCCACTCCATATCGTCGGGATACCCTTCCACGGTGGCTTTGGCAAGCTTTCCATAGAAGAGGGAGGCGTAGATGGAGTTGTTGTCACGTGGGTCCACCACATGGGTGCTCCCTTCGGCTCCCAGGGTGAGTTCCCACTCGGTGGGTCTTACCTTGTCTCTGCCCCGTGAAAGGTCTACTTCGCTGTAGAAGCTGTGGTGGTCCTGGATGGAGCCAAATACCCTGAAGGGTACATTGTTATCAAACGCCACATTGTAAAACTGTGCCAGTGGAAGCTCCTTCAGCAGGTTCCGCCAGTTTTCACCCTTGTCGTAGGAGATACTGACACCTCCATCATGGGCCGCCAGGATGTAGTTGGAGTTGTCCGGATCGATCCACATGCCATGCTGATCGGCATGGATCTTACGCCTGATGGGTTCAAAGGTGGCCCCTCCATCGGTTGAGATATTGATCCAGAGACCGAGGGTGTAGACCCGGTCCTCATCGTTGGGATCTACACGCATCTGACCGAATACCCATCCGTAGGTGCCTGAGTGCCCCGACATATATTTCTTTGTTTTTTCGGTGAGACCACTTACCTGCTTCCAGCTCTCCCCGGCATCGTCCGAACGGTAGAGGGTGGCTCCTTTAATCACATCTTCCCTGGGACGGCCATAGGAGTCCAGCTCTCCCTCTTCCGCTTTGAAAGCGATTTCATAATCATCCACAAAAGCATAGACCACATCGGGATTGGAGCGTGACACATCGATACCGGTGCGCCCCAAGAATTTTGATGAAGGCAACCCATTGGTCAGCTGCTTCCAGTTTTTTCCACCGTTAGTAGATTTCCAAACCCCGTTGTTCTTATGGTTTTCGCAGGTACGTGGATCGTTCCACTTCAGCCGGGTGCGCTGCCATGTGGTGGCATAAAGGATCTCCGGATCGCGGGGATCCATCACCAGGTCGTTGACTCCGCTTTCAGCTCCTTTGTAGAGTATCTTTTCCCAGTTCTCTCCTCCATCGGTGGTTTTATAGAGGCCCCGCTCTTTGTTCTTTGTCCACTCATGACCCGAAGCGGCCACATAGACGATATCCGGATTATCCGGGTGGACCAGGATACGAGCAATGGTAAAGCTCTCTTCCAGGCCCATATGGGTCCAGGTCTCACCTCCATCGGTGGTTTTCCATACACCGCATCCGGGGTTTGACGATCGGAAAATATTGGCCTCACCGGTTCCCACCCAAACGATTTCGGGGTTGGAGGGGGCAATGGCCAGGTCGCCGATGGTGGAGGTGCCCTGGTGCTCAAATACCGGTTCGAAAGTGACCCCTTCATTCACACTTTTCCAGACTCCGCTTGAGGCTGTTGCTACCCAGATGGTGTAGTTTTGCCCCTTAGGCCCCAAGGCCTCCACATCGGTACAACGGCCGCTGATATTGGTGGGTCCGATAAACTGCCAGTGCAGCTCCTTGAAAGTGGAGCTGTCGCGCATCTCTTCATGGGCCTGGTACATGACCAGCTTTTCTTTGCCGGTTAGTATGGCGGTTTTAACCTGCGCGGAGAGTAACATTCCGTTGAGAATCATACTGGTGATGAGCAGGCACTGGATCGGGATTTTCGGTTTCATGGTTTCAGGGATCGGTTTCCACTCTTAAAAATAGCTAAGTTTTTGTTATTTTGCCTTAAATCCGTTTGTATGCAAATTCTTATTGTTGAGGACGAGGCTTCTTTAATGGAGTCCATGGTGTCATACCTGGAGCTGGAGGGATTCAGATGCGAGCAGGCTTCAGATTACCATACGGCTGTTTGTGTGCTGGACAAACACGACTATATCTGCATGCTGATCGATTTGAACCTGCCCGGCGGGGATGGCATGAAGCTGGTAAAGCTTGCCAGGGAGAATCAATCGGAATCGGGGATCATTATTATATCTGCAAGAAATACCATTGAACAGAGGGTGGAAGGACTCGATGCCGGGGCTGATGATTATCTGGTTAAACCGTTCCACCTGTCTGAGCTGGTGGCCAGGGTTTATTCCGTGGCTCGCCGAACCCGCATGAAGGGTGGAGAGGTGCTTAGTTTCGGGGTGATCAGTATCTTACCGGAGGAGCACACCTGTTTTGTCGGTCAGCAGCAGGTTGACCTGACCCGGAAAGAACTGGATATGCTAATGTTCCTGATGGCCAATCGCAACCGTGTGGTAACCAAGGAGAGCATAGCCGACTATCTTTGGGGAGAGTATGGTGGAGGTTACGGATCGTACGACTTCATCTATACCCACCTGAAAAACCTGAGACGAAAACTTCAGGATGCTGGCAGTCCCGATTATGTACAGAATATTTATGGCATAGGATATAAATTCTCTCTCGATAAGAGCCTATGAAACTGCTAACCAAATCGACACTCTTAATCGCAACCCTCTCCCTGTTCCTCTTCTTTATCATGGGGGTCATCTTCTTCCAGGTGCTGAAAAGCATAAGTATATCCGACCTGAACCGGGAGCTTTGCGATTTGAAGGAGGTTGTGGAGGATTACCTGGAGATCTATGAGGGTGCTCAAATCGAAGCACTTACGGGGATCGATTCTCTGTCGGTAGAACCTGTGGGACGGACCGTACACACCGGGGAAGTTTTTGGGGACACCCTGATGCAGACTATGAAAGATGACCAGTTCAGAACCTACCGTTACATTCAGTTTATAACTGAGAAAGGGGAGAGGTCCTACCTGGTAAAAATCTACAAATCCACTACTCCAGCAGATAAATTGGTGGAACGGGTGACGTTGATGATGACTCTTATGGTGATCCTGTTTCTGGCAGGGATATTTATTCTTAACAGGTTTATTTTTGCCAATTTGTGGGGAGATTTTTTTGAAGCCATTGAGAAACTGAAACAATTCGAAACCAGCAAGAAACCTGTGATACTTGGAGAACAGGATATCCAGGAATTCGATGAGTTTAAGCAGGTTATTGAAGTGATGACCCGGCGCCTGGCCGAAGACTACAGAGAGCTAAAAGAGTATACCGATCATACCACCCATGAATTGCAAACACCCCTGGCGGTGATTAAGTCTAAAACAGAGTTGCTGATTCAGTCGGAAAACCTGGGCGCGGAAGAGATGAAATGTCTGCAGGCGATCAACACCAGTGTTCACCAGTTATCCAGGCTCAACTCTACATTAACCCTGATTACTCGTATCGAAAACCGGCAATTCACCGAAAAAGAGGAGATTAGCCTGACCGGACTTCTGGAACGGCACCTGGATTTATTACAGGAACACATCGGGCTGAGAAAGATCAATGTCGAAAAGCAATACCGGGATGAGGGTAAGGTGCTATTCATGGATCAGGGACTGGCCGATCTGTTGATTGCCAATCTACTGAAAAATGCCATTATACATAACATTGAGGGAGGAACCATTGTGCTTGAAACCAGACCTGAGAGCCTGGTTATTCGAAATGACGGGCCTCCCCTGGGATTTAGCCAGGAGGAGCTGTTTACACGTTTTGTCAGGGACGCCCGGAGAACTGGTAATTTTGGTCTGGGATTATCACTGGTGAAGAAAGTGTGCGAAAACTATGGATTTAAAATAGAATATTCTTTTGATAAACAGCAACATACGTTTACAGTGACCCTCCCGGATTAATATCTTCAGAATATCTTCAGAATTCTGCTTTACATTTGATCTGTAACGTTATCCTTCAAAAGATAACAACATAGCTAAATGGATTAAAGAACCATCTGGAGCAAAATTCAGGTGGTTTTTTTTATTTTGCAACCTGTTATGATCTATTCATTTGCTTTTAAGATCCATATCATCATCAGCACCATAACGCTCCTGGCCGGGATTGTAACTATTGGATTGTCCATTCAGGGGCTGATCAGGAAACGGGACTATGGCAGGGGAGATTTTGGAGTATCACTGATCTTCAACGTGGCGCTCTATTTCCAGCTGATCCTGGGATTCTTGATCTATTACCTTCTTCGATCTGCCCTGGAAGAGCCTTTATGGGAGGTGCCTGACACCCAGAATGATGCTTCTCTAAGGTTCTGGGCCATAGAACACATAGCACTGATGATCTTCGCCCTTTTCCTGACGCAGTTGGGCAGGGTCTTTATTAAGAAATCAAGAGGTCCGTTCAGGAAGTTCAGAGCCTCTATTTTCTATTTTGGAACTTCCCTGTTACTGATCCTGTTCTCGGTAGGAATGGCACTGTTTTTCAGGTAGTTCCCGCCTGATTCTGGTTTAATCCAGGTTGGCTTTCACATGTTCAATCATCCAGTCCACGATTTTTTCAAAATCGTAATCGGGCAATCCGTCTTCCCACTGTTCCAGTGAATAGATCCCCCTGAAGCCACCCTCCTCCATGATCCGGATACAACGGTCAAAGTCGAAGGAGGTATGCTCATAGTTTTCATCG
>JAGLTY010000093.1 GCA_023135025.1 Bacteroidales bacterium
TAAAAGTCAAGTATTCTGTTGCATAGGAATGAATTGTCAGTATCAATTCGACGCAATTAATGAGTTTTAGAGCAAATGTCCGATTAGATTAAAATAGTCAGCAAGCACTCGTCGGGCCGGAGAATAAGGAATCTATTAACTCAAAAAATCCATATTGTTGTGCAAATGTCGGGCAAGAAAAAAGCCAACTCGCTGTAAATGAGTTGGCTTTCTGTTTTAATTGTCGGGGTGAGTAGATTCGAACTACCGACCCCTCGCCCCCCAGACGAGTACTCTAAACCTGGCTGAGCTACACCCCGATCAATAGTGGGTGCAAAAGTAATAATTCATTTCATATTGTCAAATACTCCTGAATAAATTGAAGAGGAAGTTTTTCTGTCATCCCGTCATCATATGCAGGTTTCATCAACGGGTTGACTGTAAGTTTGTCCGGGATTGGAATGAATGGAGTGGAATTATTGATTTGGTACTGAATTTGAGACGGGGAGGTGGAATTTTTGTAATTTAAGTGGTCTTTAGCCGACCAACGGTTAAAACCTACAAGAGAAGAGTGAATATGTGAATAATATAATACTATGACATTATAACAATATAAAATAATACAATGGATCTATTTAAACCGATGGGCAGTACTTCCAAAGAGCCTGCCAACGATAAGAAAGAACTTGAAGTGTCAGAACACGTAAAGTGCCTGATTCTTGGATCAGGACCTGCTGGTTATACGGCAGCCATCTATGCAGCACGTGCAAACCTGAGCCCGGTGATGTACACCGGTATGCAGATGGGTGGTCAGTTAACCACCACCACCGAAGTTGATAATTTTCCCGGTTATCCCGAGGGAACCGATGGTACGGCCATGATGGAGGATCTGAAAAAGCAGGCGGAGCGTTTTGGCACCCAGGTGCGTTTCGGCATGGCCACCAAGGTCGACTTCTCTGGCAAGGTGAAGCAAGTAGTAATAGATGAGAATACCCTTATCGAAGCCGACAGTGTGATCCTGGCCACCGCAGCCACTGCCAAATACCTGGGATTGGAATCGGAAGAGAAATTCAAGGGGTACGGCGTTTCGGCATGTGCCACCTGCGATGGATTTTTCTACAAGGATAAGGTGGTTGCTGTTGTGGGGGGTGGCGACACTGCTGCTGAAGAGGCTACTTACCTGGCCGGTATTTGCAAAAAAGTCTATTTGATTGTTCGCAGGGATGAACTGCGTGCTTCCAAGGCGATGCAGAAGCGGATATTCAATACAGAGAATATTGAGGTGCTCTGGAAGCACCAGACCAAAGAGGTATTGGGCGACCAGGCGGTGACCGGCCTGGAGCTATACAAGAATAAGGGAGAAGCGGGAGAGGAGATCGTGAAGAGAGAGATTGACGGATTCTTTCTGGCCATCGGGCACACTCCCAATTCAGATATATTCAAAGAGTTTGTGAATACCGACGATGTCGGTTATGTGCAAACGGTTCCCGGTTCAGCCAAAACCAATGTTCCAGGTATATATGCCTGCGGAGACCTTCAGGACAATACCTACCGGCAGGCGGTTACTGCAGCAGGGACGGGCTGTATGGCTGCCCTGGATGCAGAGAGGTATCTGGGAGAATTAGAATAACCAATTAGTTTGTAACAAAAAAGGGGGCTTTTCGGCCCCCTTTTTTACTGAGTACTATTGTACTGAGTACGATGCACTTAGCTTTGCGCGTGTTTACACGCGTAAAGCGCTTATATCCTGGAATGTATCTGATTTGTACTCTCCTGCCTGCAGTTTGGCCCGGCACTCGGTGAATGCCACGATGGTATCCTGCACATCGTCAAGGTTGTGCATGGAGGTGGGAATCAGGCGGAGCAGTATGTCACCTTTCGGTACTACCGGGTAGATCACCATGGAGCAGAAGATGTTGTAGTTCTCCCGCAGATCAAGGATCAGGTTGGTCGCTTCGATGATTCCACCGCTCATATAAACAGGGGTTACCGGCGATTCGGTTTTTCCGATATCAAACCCGGCCTCCTTCAGACCCGATTGCAGTGCATTGACCACTTTCCAGAGGTTCTCTCTCAGTGCGGGCATGGTCTTCAGCATCTCCAGTCTTTTAAGTGAGCCAATCACCATCGGCATGGGCAGTGATTTGGCATAGGTCTGAGAACGCATATTGTAACGCAGGTAATCCACTACATCGGTATTACTGGCCACAAATCCGCCGATACCGGCCATGGCCTTGGCGAATGTTGAGAAGTAGAGGTCAATTTTATCCTGAACACCAAAATGTTCTCCAGTACCCATTCCTGTGGCACCCATTGTTCCAAATCCGTGGGCATCATCCACCAGCAGTCTGAATTTGAATCTATCTTTCAGTGCACAGATCACTTTCAGGTTCCCCAGGTCACCTGCCATGCCAAAAACGCCTTCTGAAATAACCAGAACACCACCACCCTGCTGGTCGGCACGTTTAACAGCACGTTCAAGCTGTTTCTCAAGGTTCTCCATGTTGTTGTGGGGGAACACATATCTTTTGGCCAGCGACATACGCATACCATCCAGGATACAGGCGTGTGATTCGGAGTCGTATACGATCACATCGTTCCTGGTAGTAAGGGCGTCAATGATCGATGTCATGCCCTGGTAGCCATAGTTCAGCAGGAACGCATCTTCTTTCTGAACAAAAGAGGCAAGTGCCTGCTCAAGCTCTTCATGTTTGCGTGTCTGGCCCGACATCATCCTGGCACCCATGGGGTAGGCCATTCCATATTCAGCTGCAGCTGCAGCATCAATTTTTCTTACCTCGGGGTGGTTTCCAAGACCCAGATAGTTGTTCAGGCTCCAGGTCAGTACCTCTTTCCCGCGAAATTTCATGTGTGCAGAGATCTCACCTTCCAGTTTGGGAAAAGCAAAGTAGCCGTGTCCCGCCTTTTGATACTGCCCGATGGGGCCTCTGTTCTTGGTAATTCTTTCAAAAATATCCACAGATTTAGGTTTTAATGTTTAGACTGCAAATTTAGTTTTTTTTTTGTTGGGACGATACTTTATCTGCTCAACACATAAACTGTTGAGAAAAATGCAACAGGACCGGACAATAATACCGGAATGATTTTTGTTAAAAGGTTTATGTAAATATTTGCTCAACTCTTTTATTATTAACTCAATAATTGTAATTTTGCGCAATGTTTAAAAACAGGATTGTTTTTGGGATACTGTTTGCAGCGGCTGCAGTGATCCTTAGTGGATGTGGAGAGTACGAGAAGTTGCTGAAAAGCAGGGACTTCAAGAAGAAGTACGATATGGGGGTCCAGTTTTACGAGGAGGGCGAATTTGCGAAGGCCGGTACCCTGTTCGATCAGGTCGCCAATATCTTCAGAGGGACTACCAAAGCCGATACGGTTAAATATTACCAGGCAAAAAGCTATTACGGACAGCGTGATTATATGATGGCAGGTTACTATTTCAACGAGCTTTCAGCCACTTATGCCAGCAGCGTTTATCTGGAGGAGGCCGATTTTATGACCGGATACTGTTTTTATAAACAGTCGCCTCGTGCCGAACTGGACCAGGAGACAACCTACAAGACCATTACTGCCATGCAGATGTTTATGGTCAAATATCCCACTTCTGAACGGGTCGTCCAGTGCCAGGAGATTATTACAGAAATGAGTGATAAGCTGGTGGAAAAATCTTTTATCAGTGCCAGGCTCTATTACGACCTGGGATATTATAAATCGGCCATACTTGCACTGCGCAACAGCCTGATTGAGTATCCCGATACCAGGTACAGGGAGGAGTTATTGTTCGTGATACTGAAATCATCCTATCTGCTGGCCGACGGAAGCATCCCAAGTAAACAGAGGGAGCGCTTTCAGGCCACTGTTGATGAGTATTACAGCTATATTGGAGAGTTCCCCGAGGGCCCCCATAGCAAGGAAGCCAGACGGATGTATGATTCTTCCAACAAGTATTTAGAAAATCATAATAACCAATCATAATAGATGGATTACAAAAAAACAAAGGCGCCACTGACTACAGTGACCAGGGATTTGAATGATATGGATGTAGGAACCAGTAATATTTACGAAACCGTAATGGTGGCCTCCAAAAGGGCCAACCAGATCAGTGTTGAGATGAAGCTGGAGTTGAACAGGAAGCTGGAGGAGTTTGCCTCTTATACCGATAACCTGGAGGAAGTTTTTGAGAATCCCGAGCAGATCGAGATCTCCAAGTTTTTCGAAAGATTACCCAAGCCTTCTCTGATTTCATTGCAGGAATTAACCGACAATCAGATATATTTCAGGATCAATGAAGCACCTGAAATAGAAGAACAGTAGTCTAGAACCCTTCCTGATGGATCTTGCAGGAAAACGTATTATTCTTGGTGTGACCGGTAGCATTGCTGCTTATAAAGCGGTCTATCTGCTCAGGCTCCTTATGAAAGAGGGTGCCGATGTGCAGGTGATTATGACTCCGGCGGCCAGGGAATTTGTTGGTCCCGTCACTTTTTCTTCTCTATCCGGGAAAACAGTACTATCCGATTTTTTTAGTTCCGAGGGAGGTGACTGGAACAGCCATGTGGAGATGGGTGTTTCGGCCGACCTGATGCTTGTTGCTCCTGTCACGGCCACCACTCTGGTCAAGATGGCCAACGGGGTGGCCGATAACCTGCTGGTCACTACCTATCTGTCGGCCCGGTGTCCTGTTGTAGTGGCACCAGCCATGGACATGGATATGTACCGGCATCCTTCCACGCAACGAAATCTTGATATTCTGAAGGGGTATGGAAATATTATTATAGAGCCGGGTGAGGGAGAGCTGGCCAGTGGACTGGAGGGTCCGGGAAGGATGGAGGAACCGGAAAAAATCCTCAAATTTATCAGGCAGATCGAATCGGAACCTTCAAAAAAAAAACTTCTGAATAAGAGGGTCCTGGTAACTGCCGGACCTACACACGAAAATATCGATCCTGTTCGTTTTATTGGTAATCACTCCTCAGGGAAGATGGGTTTTGCCATTGCCGAGGCATTTGCTTCAGAAGGAGCAAAGGTATACCTTGTAACAGGTCCTGTATCGCAAGAGACCTCAGTTGCGGGAGTTGAAGTGATCCGGGTAACATCAGCCGGCGAGATGTTTGAGAGGTGCAGCGATGTGATGGAGCAGATGGATATAGCCGTTTTTAATGCGGCAGTTTCTGATTTTACACCTGTTTCCATCTCTGAGAATAAAGTGAAAAGGGGTAAGGATGAGTGGACCATCCGGCTGAAGCCCACAAAAGATATTGCTGCTGAGATGGGTAGAAGAAAGTCGGATGGACAGCTGCTGGTGGGGTTTGCGCTGGAGACCGATAATGAATTGGAACATGCCCGCCTGAAACTGGAGAAGAAGAACCTGGACCTGGTTGTTTTGAATTCCATGCAGGACAGGGGTGCGGGATTTGGGACCGATACCAACAGGGTGACCATGATCGACCGGTTGGGTAATATCGATAAGTTTGAATTGAAACCCAAGATCCAGGTAGCTACTGACCTGGTGCAGCGGGTGATAAAAATGGTAGAAGATGCGTAAGGCCGGACTATTGTTGCTTATTCTTTTATTCTCTGTCAACCTGCATAGCCAGGAACTCAGATGTAATGTGCAGGTGGTGAGTCAGCAGATCCAGGGTACCAATAAACAGGTTTTCCAGACCCTTCAGAATGCTATCTACGAATTTATGAACAACAGGGTGTGGACCGACCATGTATATACCATGGAGGAGCGGATCGAGTGCAACCTGATGTTCAATATTACCGAGCAGTTATCGGCCGATGACTTCAAGGGCACGCTGACCATTCAGGTCAGTAGGCCTGTATTCAACACCAACTACAATACGACCACGTTGAATTTCATGGACAACGATATTCGTTTTCGGTATGTGGAGTTTGCACCACTGGAGTTCGATCTGAATTCCCACCTCTCCAACCTTACCTCCATTCTGGCCTACTATGCTTACTATATCCTGGGGCTCGATTATGATACTTTTTCTATGTTGGGAGGAAGCGACTATTTTTCAAATGCTGAAAGAATCGTGCTTAACGCACAGAATGCGGCTGAATCAGGATGGAAACCGATGGATGATATTGCACATAAAAATCGCTACTGGCTGGTTAAGGACATGATCGATACAGATTATGAGAAGCTAAGGGAGTTTAATTATAGGTACCACAGGCTCGGTCTTGATGTGATGGATGAGAAGGTTGCAGAGGGCAGGGCCGAAATTACCAACTCTCTGGAGCTGCTGCAGCAGGTATACAGGAAAAAACCCGATCCCTATATGTACATTATGGGCATGGTGTTTGATGCCAAGGTGGATGAGATTGTAAATGTCTATACAGAATCCTTTCCGGAAGAGCGAACCAGGGCCCATACCATCCTTACCGAGGTGGATAAGCCCAACACCACCAAATATAAGGCCATACTGGAGTCAACCCTATAGGCAGCGCGTATGATCCAATCCCTCTATATCAGGAACTACCTGTTGATTGACCACCTGGAACTCGATTTTTCCGTTGGGTTTATTACCATTACCGGGGAGACCGGTGCAGGGAAGTCCATTTTAATGGGGGCTCTTTCACTCATTCTTGGACAACGGGTCGATACTTCGGTATTAAAGCTGAAAGATGCCAAATGTATTGTGGAAGGAACATTTCTTCCAGGAGAGGGGGTCAGGAAGATTTTTGAGGCCAACGATCTCGATTTTGAACAGGTTACAACGCTACGCAGGGAGATAGCGCCGGGAGGGAAATCCCGTGCATTTATCAATGATACCCCGGTGAATCTCCCTCTGTTGAGGGAGGTAGGTAATCTGCTGGTGGATATTCATTCGCAGCATCAGAACCTGAGACTGAATGACCACCTCTACCAGATGGAGGTGATCACTCATATGTCGGGGGTCGAAAAGGAACTTTCCAGCTACCGCGACACTTTTGCCGGTTTTTCGGAGATTACAAAGGAGCTGGAACGGGTTAACAAAGAGACAGATGCACTTAAGGAGGAGCTGGAGTATATGCAGTTTCAGTTTAATGAACTGCAGTCGGCCCACCTGGTTGAGGGGGAGATGGAGGAGCTGGAAGCCGATCTGCAGCGGGCCGAACATGCCGAAGAGATCCGAAGTGCACTTTTTGAATCGGCCGGTCATCTGTCGGCCGAATCCATTGGCATTCTTGACAAGTTGCGTGCCTCACTCTCGCAACTACAGAAAATTGTCCAACTCTATACCCCTTCAAAGGAGATGGCTTCACGTATGGAATCGGCCTATATTGAACTAAAAGATATTGCTTCGGAGGTGGAGAACGAGGCAGGAAAGACGGGGCTGGAACCGGGCGAACTGGAGCAACTCAGAGAGCGAATGGACCTGCTGTTCGGGTTGATGCAGAAGCACCGGGTACAGGAGCTGGATCAGTTAATAGCACTGAGGAATCTGCTGGGAGAGAAGATAGAGGCCCTGACATTTTCCGATGAGAAGATTGCACAACTGGAGAAGGAGCGTTCAGCCCTGCAGCATACCCTTGAACAACAGGCCGGGATTCTGCACACGAGTCGCGGTTCTGCTGCTGAGAAAATGCAAAAGCGGGTTGAGGAGCAGCTAAAGCAGC
>JAGLTY010000094.1 GCA_023135025.1 Bacteroidales bacterium
GAAGGAGATTTCACTGCTCATTGTATTGAAAATATAGTTGAGAGTTCCCGAAACAACGGCTTCCAGCTTCAGGATACGGTCACCGCTTTTGATCAGGTCATTGATGGTGCTGATCACCGGCAGGCCCGCGGCCACATTTGTTTCAAAGCTAAACTTGACACCGTTCCGGATCGCTGTGCTCTTCAGGCCGCTGTAGTACTCATAGGAGGAGCTGGCTGCAATCTTGTTGGCAGTGACCACCGATACATATTTTTCGAACAGCCGGTCGTACACCATGCCCACCTGGTGGTTGGCTGTACAATCGATAAAGACCGAATTACGCAGGTTGTTCCGGCCAATCGCCTCGATCAGTCCGTCCAGGTCAGAAGGTTCGCCGTTCTCCAGCCGCTCTTCGTAGTTTGCCGGGTCGATTCCATCCGGATCGATCACCATTTTGCGGCTGTTGATGATCCCCACCAGATTCACTTTCAGCTTCAGGTTTTCCATCAGTTTCTCCTGCTGTTTCTGCAGCTGCAGCAACAGCTTTTTTCCCACGTTCCCCAGTCCGGCCAGGTAGAGGTGCAGTTCGCGGTAACCGGAGAGAAAGAATCCTTCGTGGATCACATTCAACGCTTTCTTCAGGCTCTGCCGCTTTATAACCACTGAGATATTGAGTTCGCTGGAACCCTGAGCCGTGGCGATGACACTGATCCCGTTTCTGCCCAGCGACCGGAAGAGTATGGCCGAGATTCCGGGCCGGTGCCGCATGCCTTCGCCTACAATGGCGATGATGGAGAGCTGGTCGATGGTTTCGATCTCCATCTCCCGCCGGTGCTTGATCTCTATCTCAAACTCCTCGTTCAGGGCCTTTACTGCCCTGGAACTGTCGGAGGGTGAGATTGCAAAAGAGATGGTCATCTCTGAGGAGGCCTGGGTAATCAGGATCACATTTACATCGTACCTGGCCAGGGAGCTGAATACCCTTCCCGAGGTGCCGGTTTTACCCACCATGCCGCTCCCCTTCACGGTAACCAGGGTCACCTCGTTGATGGAGGAGATCCCCTTGATCATCTCATTCTGCTCACAGGAGCTCGCCGTGGAGATCAGGGTGCCTGGCAGCTCCGCTCCAAAGGTGTTCTTAACACGGATGGGCACGCTGGCATTGTAAGCAGGGGTAAGGGTGGGCGAGTAGATCACCTTGGCTCCGAAGTGGGAGAGTTCCATGGCCTCTTCATAACTCATACACCCCACCGGGTGAGCTTTGGAGACAATATGTGGATCGGCGGTCATAAATCCATTCACATCGGTCCATATCTCCAGCAGATCTGCCCCGGTTGCAGCTGCAATGATGGCAGCCGTATAATCCGATCCGCCACGCCCCAGGGTGGTGGTCTCACCATCGGGGTCGCTGGCTATAAATCCCGGGATCAGGGCCATATGGTCCAATGATCCGATCTGTTGTTCAATCTGTCTGTTGGTGATCTCAAACTCGACGGTGGCCTGACCAAACTCACTGTTGGTCCGGATCAGCTGTCGCGCATCCATATACCGGGCACCTTTTATATACCGGGCAATGAGCGAGGCGGAGAGCCGCTCCCCAAAGCTCAGCAGCAGGTCGAGTGTTTTGGGACTCAGGTCGCGCAGCCTGAAAACACCCTCCAGGATCTCATGAAACTCATCCAGCAGTGTGGTGATCTCTGCAATGGCCTCCTGTTTCTCTGAACCTTCGAGCAGGGCTTCAGCCACCTGCTGATGCCTCTCCCGGATGGCCCTGCACTCATCCTGCCAGGCGCTGTCACGGTTGCGGGCCAGCTCTGCGGTCCTGATCATATGGTCGGTCACCCCGCCGAAAGCGCTGACCACCACGACAGATCCCTTCTCCTGCTTCTCGAGGATCTCTTTTACAATCCGGATGTTCTCGGCACTACTTACGGAGGTACCACCAAATTTCAGAACCTTCATACCTGCGATTTAAGGGGGTTGAACTATGCGCTTTGGGTCTCCATGCCCCGGTCGACCTTTTTAATCAGACCCTGCAACACCTTGCCCGGTCCCACTTCGGTAAAGGAGGTGGCCCCGTCGGCAATCATCTGCTGTACTGTCTGGGTCCACCTGACCGGTGAAGTCAGCTGCGAAACCAGGTTGGCCTTGATGGTTTCAGGATCTGTTGAGGGTGAGGCGTTGACATTCTGGTAGACCGGACAGATGGGATCTGCAAAGGGAGCGGCCTGGATCGCCTCTTCCAGCTCGGCCCTGGCAGGCTCCATCAGTGGTGAATGGAAAGCACCTCCCACGGTAAGCTTCAGAGCCCGTTTGGCACCCATGGCCGATAGCTTCTCTACGGCGGCATCGATGCCCGGAACTGATCCGGAGATCACGATCTGACCCGGACTGTTGTAATTGGCGGTTACCACGATCTCATCGATCTCGTTGCATACCTCTTCCACCTGGCTATCCTCCATGCCGATGATGGCTGCCATGGTAGAGGATTGTGCTTCGCACGCCTTCTGCATGGCCATGGCCCTTTTAAAAACGAGGCTCAATCCATTTTCAAAGGAGAGGGCCCTGTTGGCAACCAGCGCCGAAAACTCGCCCAGGGAGTGACCTGCCACCATATCGGGACGAAAACCGTTCAGGGTAGCGGCCAGAATCACGGAGTGTAGAAATATGGCCGGCTGCGTTACCCGGGTCTGTTTCAGATCCTCATCCTCCCCTTCAAACATCAGGTCGGTAATCCTGAACCCCAGGATCTCATTGGCCTGTTCAAACATCTCTTTCGCCAGGGCATTTTGATCATACAGATCCTTGCCCATTCCCACAAATTGTGCTCCCTGTCCGGGAAATACATAAGCTTTCATAGTTCCTCTGAATATTAATGAAGTTTTCCCCCGATCAGGCGCAGGAACTCTTCCCGTGTCTTCTCCGATTTCATAAAGGCGCCTGTAAAGGCCGAAGTGGTGGTGACCGAATGCTGTTTCTGTACACCGCGCATCACCATGCAGAGATGCAGTGCTTCAATGACCACGGCCACGCCCAGCGGTTCCAGTGTCTCCTGGATACAATCCCTGATCTGAACGGTGAGCCGTTCCTGCACCTGCAGCCTTCGGGCAAACCCCTCCACCACCCTGGCTATTTTACTCAGTCCGGTGAGGCGTCCGTCGGGAATATAGGCCACGTGTGCCTTCCCGATAAAGGGCAGCAAATGGTGCTCACACATGGAGAAGAGCTCAATATCCTTCACAATAACCATTTCGGAGTAGTCCTCATGAAAAATGGCCGATTTAAGGATATCGGCCGGATCTGTTCCGTTACCCTGTGTGAGGAACTGCATGGCTTTTGCCACCCTTTTTGGGGTCTCTTTGAGGCCCTCCCGTTCACCATTCTCTCCCAGTAGTTTCAGGATCTCTCTGTAATGTTCAGTCATTGCATTGGTGGTCTCTTCGTCCCACCGGTCGATGCGGTCGTAGCCCCCCTTCTGGTTTTTACCCAACCCGTTATTGATTAGTTCCATAGCTACAAAGTAACAAATTATCGTGGAGAATTCGCATTTTGTCAGAGTATTAAAGTAATGTTAATTCCATCTTAAATCAGGGTTATCAATAAGTAAAAAACCCTGGTAATCCTTATATTGCAGAACTATGATTGTAGTCACCGGAGCAGCCGGTTTTATTGGTAGCAATATGATC
This sequence comes from Bacteroidales bacterium, assembly GCA_023135025.1. Classification (GTDB taxonomy): domain Bacteria; phylum Bacteroidota; class Bacteroidia; order Bacteroidales. The sequence continues at coordinate 3,666 of JAGLTY010000094.1, forward strand.
ACGGGTCTCAACCAGTCGGGGTACAGGGATCTTTTGCTTGTGGATGATTTTTCGCGTCCCGACAGAGAACGAAATTATGCAGGAAAGGAGTATTCAGCCCTGGTTGAACGCGGCGAATTTCCCGGGTGGCTCAGGGAGCATCACCAACAGGTGCAGATGGTTATACATCTGGGTGCCCGGACCGATACTGCGGAGTTTGACTGGGAGGTGTTCCTGGAGTTGAATTTGAACTACTCCAAAGAGTTGTTTAACCTCAGTGTGGAGTTTGGATTGCCGCTGATCTATGCCAGCTCTGCAGCCACCTACGGAATGGGAGAGCACGGGTATGTGGATTCACATGAGCTGGTTCCGGAACTGCAGCCGCTGAACCCTTATGGCCGTAGCAAAAACGATTTTGATGCCTGGGTGTTGGAGCAGGAGTGTAAGCCCTTTTTCTGGGCAGGTTTGAAGTTCTTCAATGTCTATGGTCCCAACGAGTACCACAAGGGACGCATGGCTTCGGTGGTATATCATGCTTATAACCAGATTAAGGAGACCGGTGGGATGAAATTGTTCCGCTCACATCATCCCGATTTCGGGGACGGAGAGCAGGCACGGGATTTTATCTATGTGAAAGATGTGGTGGATGTGATCCTGTTTATGATGGAAAAAAGACCAAAAAGTGGGTTATATAATCTGGGTACGGGTTTGGCCTCCACTTTTGGGGATTTGGTCAAATATACATTTGAAGCCATGAACAGAATCCCGGTTATTTCGTTTATTGATATACCTGAGGATATCCGGGAGAAATACCAATATTTCACCGAGGCAGAGATGAGTAAGTTAAGGAAGGCAGGATATGGCCATCGGTTCACTCCCCTGAAGGAGGGAATTAGTGACTATGTTCGCAACTTTTTAAGTGGGAAAGTTGTCAATTAATTTGAACTCAATTTGAAACCATGAGAAATTTTCTTTTCTATATGCTTTTGACAACCGGGATTATGGCATTAGCCAATCCACTATTGTCACAAAAATATATAGCTGACTATACTGTAGCCAAAGAGGGGATACTAAGGAGCATCCCCAGTGAGTTTATCAATAAGGCTCGCACAGAGTTGGTTATAGCCTACCAGCACACCTCCCACGGGACACATGTGTCGAGAGGTGTCTTTGGATTGCAGGATTACAAAGCAGGGGATAAACAGCTTTTTGGTGTTTCTTCGTCCCCGGATGCCGTAAAGCTTGAATTCAGGGACTATGCCTTAGAGAATTATGCACCTTCGGGGGTGGATGGTTCTGATCTGAGCAGAGATGAAACGGCATTTATTCAGACCACCAGGAACTACCTGGATGCCCCTGAAAATGCCACTGTGAATGTGGTTATGTGGTCGTGGTGCAATATTGCAGGTCATGATGCAGCAGGAAATTATTTGCCCGGGATGAGTACCCTGATCTCGGAGTATAGTCCGGGGGGCTCGAAGATTGGAACAAGTGGCGGGCAGCGTGAGGTTCCGGTAACCTTTATTTATATGACCGGTCATGCCAATAAGAATGCCAATACTGGTTCACTGAATCCGATGGATCAAGCAGATTTGATCACATCACACTGTAAAGCCAATCACCAGTTTTGTCTGGATTACTATTCAATCGACACCCATGCTATGGACGATAATTATTACGAGGATACAGGCGATAATGGTGATTCAGATAGTTATGGAGGGAACTTCTATGAGGATTGGCAGAATTCCCATACACTTGGGGAACACTATTTTGAGAACAAGAGGACTCCTGGAGGTTCTGTTGAATTTGGAGAACATAACACACAGCATATCACGGCAAACCGGAAAGCTTATGCCCTGTGGTGGATCCTATCAAGAATTGCCGGATGGGAAGATGGTACTTCATCTGTTGAACCAACTGAAGATGATGATTCCCTGATTTCAGATATCTCTATATATATGGGATCTGATTACATAAGAGTAGGTACTTCTGGTATTTTCGATACCGGGGATATCAGATTATTTGATCTGCAAGGGAGACGACTAGAAAGTATAAAAATCAAAGGGAATAATACTGTTATCAATGCTTCCTCACTCTCTGCTGGCACCTATATATTATTGGTTTCAAAAGATCATAAAACAGAATCCAGAAAAGTGATTCTTATTCGCTAGAGTGAAACGGAAGTTAATATATACAGCAATTTTGATCCATACCTTGGCTTTTGCAGATGCACAGATCATTGCCGATCATGCCATTGTAAACCATTTTGATGACATACCCCAGCAATATATTGATTCTGTTAAGCTTATGCTGGTCTCTATTTCAGGGGAATCTCATTCCCAAGCTTATCGATTGGGGATGGATTTATTGGAGACAATTGACAATACTTACCAGGTTGCAACCTATGACTTAACAGCTCCTCCTGCCAGTACGAATCAATATCTGAGAATTGGCAGGCACCTCATTATGGGAGAAGATTACTTTTTCTCACAAACAAAGATCGCTGAACTGAAGGAGAATATTAGCGGGCAGAATAGCACGGGGAATCCCTTTCATGTCATGGGTTTTGGGTGGTGTTGGGATATGACCAATGACAATGATCCCGGGGGGGCGCTAGATACGGTTTACCAGGTACACTGGGCTGGCAGGAGTATGGGAGGTCCCGATGGGAACTTGCGTTGGGGACTGGATAGCGCTGATCAGGTTCTTACGGGAAATAGCGTTTGCATGGACACTTACCTGGAAGCTGTTGAATCGTATATCCTGCATTGCACGGAGAATAGTTTTCCTACGAAATGGGTGTTTACCACAGGTCCGGTAGATCGCCATGATGGTACTGAGAACGGATTTCAGCGAGAGATTAAACATGATTATATCAGAGCCTATGTGGCGGAGGATACTTCAAGGATACTGTTTGATTATGCAGATATTTTATGCTGGAACAACAGCGGGGAGCAAAATCTGGCTGAATGGAACGATGAGGAAAGTATCCGGTCCCATGCAGAGATCCATCCCGAGAATATGATGGATTATAACAGTTCGTGGGATCTGATTACACACACTGAGGATGGTGATCACATTGGAGAGGTAGGTACAGTTCGTCTGGCCAAGGCCATGTGGTGGATGCTGGCCAGGATGGCTGGATGGGATGGAGAGATTCCAGTAACCCATATTCAGCTTACTGCAGAGGAAGATTCCACGGAACTGATTACAGGAGGGGAGCTACAATATACAGCCACCGTACTGCCTGAAGATGCCACCAACCAGGCGGTGGATTGGAGCGTGATCAATGGCACAGGATCAGCAAGAATTTCTTCTCAGGGCTTGCTGAGAGGCGGATTGCCCGGAGATGTGGAGGTGATTGCCTTTGCACAGGATGGATCGGGAGTGGGAGATACCCTGGAGCTGACCATCACCGAACCACTGGTACCGGTGACCAATATCACTTTGACAACTGCCGGAGGCATCATCGAGATTGATGCAGGTACTTCCCTGCAGTGCTCAACTACAGTATTGCCTGTGGATGCCACCAACCCGGTGGTTGGGTGGAGTGTGGTCAATGGAACCGGATCGGCATCGGTCTCTTCAGGTGGTTTGGTAAGTGCGCTGACTGCAGGCACTGTGGATGTGGTAGCCACTGCAGAGGATGGATCCTGGATTGCAGATACCGTCCTACTGACCATATTAACTGCAATTCTTGTGACAGACATTGAGGTAAGTTCTGCCGGGGGTGTGACCCAAATGTTATTGGGAGAAGAACTGCAGATGTCAGCCAATGTATTGCCTGTGGATGCCACCAACCAGCAAGTTGCCTGGAGTGTGATCAACGGAACCGGATCTGCATCGATCTCTTCAGGTGGTTTGGTAAGTGC
>JAGLTY010000095.1 GCA_023135025.1 Bacteroidales bacterium
TCGTATCATAATCAAAAATAGAGAAAATCATATATATTTGACGCAAATTAGAAGAAGATGAGAGCAATGAGGTCATCCAATCCTGCGATGACAGCAAAAATTTTCGAGAAGGCCGGCACTACACCTGCCGGCAGCAGTACCATGACAATCAATGGAACCATCAATAGTACAGGGCTGATGCTGCTCCTGGTTCGCAGGCAGAAATTAGCAGAAATTCTTAGATTTGTCAAGAAGCAACAGACCAACTAAAGAGAGTGAGTAGTTTAGAAAAATACTTTGAACCCTTCAGGGAGAAGATCATCGGGAACGATGCCACTTTTGAGTCGCCCTACGGCACCAAAAGGATCCTCTATGGCGACTGGATCGCCAGCGGCAGGCTCTACGAACCCATCGAACAGAAGCTGCAGACACAGTTTGGTCCATATGTTGCCAATACGCATACAGAGACCACCTTTACCGGTACCCTGATGACCAAAGCGTATCACCGTTCCCATCAACTGATCAAGGAGCATGTAAATGCCGGTCCCAATGATGTGATCATTACTGCCGGGTACGGGATGACTGCCGTCATCAACAAACTGATGCGCATCCTGAGCCTGAAAGGGTGCGGGGGCGGCGATGGTGATTGTGTAAAGAATAACGACCGGCCGGTTGTGTTTCTTACCCATATGGAACACCATTCCAACCACACCTCCTGGTTTGAAACCATAGCCGATGTGGTGATGATCGAACCCAACGAGCATCTGAGGGTCGACCTTGACGACCTGAGGGAAAAACTGGAGATTTACAAGGATCGAAAGTTTAAGATTGGTTCTTTTACGGCATGCTCCAATGTGACCGGTGTCAACACACCCTATTACAAAATGGCCAAGCTGATGCATGAGTTTGGGGGAGTTGTATTTATTGATTATGCAGCCAGTGCTCCCTATATGGATATGAATATGCATCCGGATGACCCTATGGAGAAGCTGGATGCCATCTTCTTCTCACCCCATAAGTTCCTGGGAGGACCCGGGGCATCAGGTGTACTGATCTTCGACAAGGCGATGTATACCGCAGAGGTTCCCGATAACCCGGGGGGTGGCACGGTGGACTGGACCAATCCGTGGGGAAAGTATAAGTATGTGGATGATATCGAGGTTAGAGAGGATGGCGGAACTCCTGGATTCCTTCAATCCATTAAAGCAGCCCTGGCCATAGAGCTAAAGATGCAGATGGGTGTGGAGAATATCATGAAACGTGAAGAGGAACTGCTTAAGATAGTGCTACCCGGACTCAGGGAGATTGATGGAATCCAGATCCTGGCAAATAATGTGGACGACCGGCTGGGAGTGATCTCCTTTTACCACCCTGCCATCCATTTCAATCTCTTTGTTAAACTGCTGAATGACCGGTTTGGCGTACAGACCAGGGGCGGATGCGCCTGTGCCGGCACATATGGACACTTCCTGCTGGAGGTGACCTATGACCAGTCACTGGAGATCACAGAAAAGATCAATCATGGTGACCTTTCCGAAAAGCCGGGCTGGGTAAGATGGTCCCTGCATCCCACCATGACCGACGAGGACGTATGCCAGATTCTATATGCCATCCGGGAGGTGACCATTCACCATTCGGAGTGGGCCAAAGAGTATATCTATCTTTCAAAAAAGAACGAATTTATTCATCAGAGCCACCAGAACAGCTCACCCGAGGATGAGATCATGAGTGATTGGTTCAACCTGTAATAAACAGTTTCTCTTCTCGCATGCAAATTATACCAGTCGATACCAGGCAGCATGAAAGGGCCTTCCTTGATTTTCCCAGGAAGTTGTACCGCAATGATCCCAACCATGTGGTTCAGTTCGATAGTGAAATCAAAAAATCCTTTAATCGTCATATCAATCCTTACTTCACCCATGGCGATGCTATTCGCTGGATTGCATTGAATGACCGGGGTGAAACAGTTGGTCGTATTGCCGCATTCTATGACACCCACAAGGACGAAGCGGACTACGTCAGGAGTGGAGGGTGTGGCTTTTTTGAATCCATTGACGATCAGCAGGTAGCTTTCCTGCTTTTTGACAGTGCTAAAACATGGCTGCAAAAGAACGGTTATGAAGCCATGACCGGCCCCATCAATTTCGGGGAGAACGATACCAACTGGGGCTGCCTGGTCCAGGGATTCGTTCCCCAGGCACTGGGGATGAACTATAACTTGCCCTATTACAAAGAGCTGTTTGAAAGTTATGGTTTTCATCTCTATTACAGGCAACTGAGTTTTCACCTTGACTTGCAGAAACCGTTCCCGGAACGCTTCTGGAAAATTGCAGAGTGGATCAATCACAGGGAGGGCTATTCGTTCAGGCACTTCGACCCGAAGCAGGCAGCCCGATTTGTAGAAGATACTGCCTCCATCTACAACCAGGCCTGGAGCAAATTCAGGAAGGATTTTACCCCCATGGATCCGGCCTCCCTCTACGATGAATTGAGGAAGATTAAGTCGATCATGGATCCGGAGATGATCTGGTATGCCTACCACAACAATGAACCTATCTCCTTCTATATGTTCCTCCCCGATGCTAACCAGATCTTCAGGCACCTCAACGGAAAGCTTCACCTGGTGAACAAACTGCGGTTTCTGAACTACAAAAGAAAACATACCATCACCAGGGCCCGGGGAATAGTGGCCGGTGTTATCCCGAAATTTCAGAACTCGGGGGTGGAGTCCGGAATTTTTTATCAGTTGAGACAGGTAATGGACCGCAAACCTCACTACAAAGAGTTTGAACTCTCGTGGGTAGGCGACTTCAATCCCAAAATGATCTCAATCTATATGGCCACCGGTGCCATCCACACCAAAACACACCACACTTACAGTTATCTTTTCGACCGGGAACAACCGTACCAAAGATTTATGGAAGAGGCTGTGGATGAGTCAAAACTTCCCCAAAATATTTTGAAGTTGTAACAAACATTTCTATCTTTGCATTCCGTTTTGAAAATAATAGAGGAGACATGAAAAAAGATATACATCCAAAGAACTACAGACTTGTTGCATTCAGGGACATGTCCAATGGATTTACCTTCATAACCAAATCAACAGCTTCCTCCAAAGAGACTGTTAAATTGGAAGATGGAATTGAATATCCACTGATCAAACTGGAAATCTCCAGCACCTCACACCCGTTTTATACTGGTAAGATGAAGCTGGTGGATACAGCAGGACGTGTGGATAAGTTCATGAACCGGTACAAGAGCCACCTGGATAAAAAAAATAAATAGCAGGAATTTCTATCCTGATTGAAAGCCATCTCTTCACGGGATGGCTTTTTTTTTTACTTTTAAATAAAAAAGATGACGCTGATCCTTTTCGACGATCACTCCTGGGACAACCTCTTGCCCCTCACCTTCACCCGTCCTTCTTCGGCACTCAGGATAGGGATTTTGACCATTGCAGAGAAGTGGGAACATGATCTGGGGATCAAATCAACACCTCTGACAAAGGATTATCTGCAAGGCAAGTTCCCCTGTCAGGCCGGAGAGGACAATCTCTTCATCAATGGTACGCTGCTGCCCGACAGCGAAATCATCGATGCCATCAACAACCTGCAGGAGAACCAGGCAGCGGTAAAGGAGGGCGTTTTGCTGGCTGTCAGGACAGGAGAGAGTAGTGAATCCTTTACCCCGGATAGATGGATCGACAAGGGTAAGGAGTATGCTGGTGAGATTTCACGAGTTGACTATCCATGGAAAATCTTCCGTCTGAACGGACAGGAGATTAAAGCCGATTTTATAAGAATTACTCAGGGAAGGGAAAGTGGGAAACTGAGTGATACAGTGAGGGTTGACCGACCCGAAAATGTCTTTGTGGAGCCGGGTTTCAACGGTGGATATTTTACGCTGAATGCATCACGCGGACCGATCTACCTGGGGGCCCATAGCGAAATTATGGAGGGATCTGTCATTCGCGGACCATTTGCCCTCTGCGAGGGAGCAGTGGTAAAAATGGGAGCCAGGATCTATGGACCCACCACCATTGGACCCTTCAGCAAGGTGGGAGGAGAGATCAACAATTCGGTACTGCTGGCAAACTCCAACAAGGCACACGATGGATTTCTGGGCAATGCAGTGATTGGTGAGTGGTGCAACCTGGGAGCCGATACCAACAACTCCAACCTGAAGAACAACTATGCCGAGGTGAAGGTCTGGAACTACCCCTCCGGTACATTTATCAATACAGGGAACCAGTTCTGTGGACTGATCATGGGCGATCACTCCAAATGCGGGATCAATACCATGTTCAACACGGGTACCGTGGTGGGAGTCTCAACCAATATCTTCGGTCCCGGCTTCCAACAAACCTTCATACCCTCATTCAGCTGGGGTGGTGCTACCGGTTTTACCGATTATAAGATGGAGAAGGTGGTGGAGACTGCCAACCTGGTTATGGAGCGCAGGGAGATGCAACTCTCACAAGATGATAAGGCTATCCTGGATCATATTTTCCAGCAGAGTAAAAGATTCAGAAAGTGATCTATTTCACCAGCAACTCGTCAAAATCCTCGGAGAGTTTTATATCCTTCTGCCAGTCGTAGAGGGTAAGACCCCTCAGGTCGTAGTAGTAGTTCCAATAATTTCTCAGCGCCTGAACATATCCCCTTCGTGCCACATCCTTCTCCTCCAGTGCCACATTCAGATCGAGTACATCGATCTTCCCGATCAGGAACCGCTGCTTGGTCACTTCGTAGCGAAGATCGGCGATGGTGTCGGCTTTGAAAGCAATATTCACCTGGTCGTCCTGCAGGTTGAACTGCATCACCTGGAGGAAAATATTCTCATCGAAATCGATCATGGACTGACTAACATCCATTTTGACCACCTCCTGGGCCGACTGGGCCATCCGGTACTGTCCCTTTCCCAAACCCCAGTCAAGGATAGGCACCTGAACTCCCACTTCCAGGCGCTGCTGCCTGGCCAGGTCCGTATATGAATTACGAATATCTTCATCCACTCCGCTCAGTCCGAATTGTGCAAACAGGTCGCCCCGGATCCCCTTTTGCGATCGGGCCAGGGCCACAGCCCTTTCAGCCTCCAGCAACTGCCTCTCCATATTCAGAATCTCAGGATTATTGGCTTTGGCTTCGGTCAGTGTCCTGGTATAGTCCATATGGATATCCGGCACCTCACTGGGGAGGGTCAGCTCCAGGCTCACCCTTTCATTGAATCCCAGGAAAGAGCGAAGCCTCGACTTCCGAAGCTCCAGGTCAATGGTCGCTTCATTCATGGCTGCACCGGCATTAAGGAAGCTGAGCTCCATCTGCAGCAACTCGTTCTCTGCAATGGTTCCCAGCTGGTAACGCCCTTTGGCTATCTGGAACAGCGTATCGTTATTGGCCATATTCTTCACGGCAATCTCCAGGTTGATCTGGGCCAGTGCAAGGTCAAAGAAATACCTCACAGACTGCTGACTCACCCGCTCCATGGTATTGAGGTACTGCAGTTTGGCCTCCTCATACTTGATGGGTTCAATCTTCCGTTCCCATTTAAATTCATTGTAGCCATTGATGGGTTGAAAGAAACCTATGGTAACCGGGTAGGCCAGGTAGTTGGTAGGTGGCTCCTCCCCGAAGTTATCATTTCTCTGCAGTTGAGAGGATACAAATACGCGTCCACCGGTAAGCCATATGTTCTGGTTAAGTTGCATATCCAGAGAGGTCTGCATAACCGAACGGGGCACAAATTCAATGGAACCATCCGGTTGGATAACACTCTCCGTGGCATTGGTCAGTGAAGGCAATGTACCCTCCAGTGTTAACCCGGGCCTGTAACTGGCCTGGTGGGTCCTGTACTCCCAGTAGCTGCTGCGAAACTGGTGCCTCGACATGAGTGCCATCAACGACTGCTCATGTGCCACTTCGATCACTTCGGGAAGTGTTAACTTTTTCAATTCTATTTCAGACTGCGACTGCGCAGAGACCTGGATTCCCAGCACCAGGCCCATCCATATTAAAACGTTGCGAAACATGTTATTCATACCTTAAAGATTCAATGGGATCCCTCTCGGAAGCCTTTTTGGCAGGCGAGTACCCGAAGATAACACCAACAGATGCAGATACTGCAAAAGAGATAAAGACACTGATGGGTGTTACGATGGTGGCGATATCGGCAAACCGGGAGATCAGCCATGAAGCAGTGATTCCGATAATCACTCCTATCAAACCGCCAATCACACTGATCAGCACCGCCTCGGCCAGGAACTGAACCACAATATCCTTCTTCTGGGCTCCAATGGCCAGTCGTGTTCCAATCTCCTTGATGCGCTCCATTACCGAGGCAAACATGATATTCATGATTCCGATACCTCCCACCAGCAGAGAGATGCTGGCGATGGCCCCAAGTACAATATTGAAGATGTCCTTGGTGCGCTGCTCCTGCTTCAAAAGCAATTCCGGAACAGTGATCTCAAAGTCCTTTACACTCTCGTGACGCCTGAGCAGCAATCTGGCCAACAGGTCGGTGGAGGGCGAAAGCTCGCTCGATTCATTCACCTGTACAATGATCCTGTCCAGCTGGTTGTAGTTGGACTCACTGCTCTGTCCGGAACTAAAGCTGGCCATCATATTGCCCCTAATAATCACTCCTGTGCTCGCTTTGATCCTTGATCCGACCAGTGCCCGGTTCTGGTACCTCATCAACATGGTTTTCACCGGCACATAGATGTTGTCGTTCATCACATTGACCCCGATGTTCTCGAACCGGGTCAGACTTACATCGTTCCTCTCAAGCACGCCCACCACCTTCAGCCACACTTTATCAAACTTAATATACTTGCCAATGGGATTCTCCTTACTGAAAAATTTATTCTTGATATTGGCCCCGATCACACATACCGGAATGCCATTCTCCTGCTGGTACTCATTGAAAAAACTTCCCTCCTGCAGGGGAAGATTAAAGATCTCATAATAGGCATTGGAGACACCCAGCAGTTTGGCGCCGGCCCGTTTCCCATCCTTAAGTACGTAACTGTTCAGCGTGATCTCGGGCGAGACCTTATTTACAGTTGGAACCACATTTGCTATGGCCTCCACATCCTCCAGAGTCAGTCCGGGTGAAAACTTTTTCTTCAGTGTCTCGCCACCCGAATCATCACTATTACCACCATTGGCCGGTTCAACAATGGGAGTCACCATAATATTATTCACCCCCACCATCTTAATCTGTTCCAGGATCTCCTGCTGCGCCCCTTTTCCGATGGCCAGCATGGTGATCACTGCAGCCACACCGAAAATAATACCCAGAGCGGTCAGCATACTTCGCATCTGGTTTGCCATGATCGACTCAACGGCAATGACTATGTCGTGCAAATAGCGTTCCATTGTCCTACCCCCCCGTTCTGCTTGTTCTGTTGCCCGATGCTCCTCCCTGGGGAGGTCCCTGTAAATCGCGCGGCATCTGGGGCTGATTCATCTTCTCCAGCTGGTCGAGCCTCTTCTGCT
>JAGLTY010000096.1 GCA_023135025.1 Bacteroidales bacterium
CCTTGCCATCTTCCCAAAGGTGTTGGGGGCGCAGGTGCCTGCCATCTTCTGTCCGGTATGAACGGTCGAATCCAACATCTGTATGGCTCAATACGCTTTGTTCAGGAACTTTCCTGACAATGTGCCATTTGCCCGAGTGATAACAGTTGTATCCATGCTCCTTCAGGATAGAGGGGAGCCAGCTGGTGTTGACCGGTTGAACCACTGAAGCTTTATAATCCACTCCGTGGATCGGATCAGAGAGGAGCTGATGAGGATAGTACCCTGAAAGCAGACATGTCCGTGTAGGCCAACACCTTCCTGTGTTGTAAAAGTTGGTGAACCTGAGGCCGTTGCTGGCCAGTGCATCAATATTAGGGGTTTCGAGAATCTCTGATCCATAACAACCAGGATCGGAATGGCCCATATCATCGGCCATGATAAATACAATATTGGGTTGTTCCGGGGATCGGAGCATCCTGATGCAGTTGAGCATGCCTCTGGCATTATGATAGGTGGTTTTCCAGATATGACTTTTCCCCTGGTCTACAGTACCGGGATAGGTATCAGTTGCATTGTTATACCATCCTCCATAAGTCTTGTCAATGAGGTAGGTATCAATGTGTTCCCAGGATTTCAAAAACAAGCCATAGTAATCCTGAGGATCCTCGGGATAGAGTGTGTGCATAAGCAGCAGTGCGTTCATCCCTTCCACCAGTCCCCACCACGACTTGTGATTATTTACAATGCGGATCCCCTCTTCGCCGGCTACCCCGGCATCAAAGAATCCTCCTGCAATGGAGTCCCAGCCAGAAGCCAGTGAATGGTCCACCAGCTGCTTCGCAACGTAATGGGTCTTTTCATCTTCACCCCAACCAAGCACATGGGCTGTTTCCAGAAGCAGAAAGGCTGTCTCCACATCATGCCCGTAGGTAAAATGGTTCAGAAACCAGCTCATATCTTCTACTCTCTCCTCTCCAGTTTTTGGAGAAACGTGTGTCCAGTCAGCATAGAAATACAATTTAAGGTAACCCTCCGGGTGTACAAACGTGTCCCTGATCAGTAAGAACATCTCTTCCAGCCGTTTCCGTACCAGGTCGTCCGGCCATACCAGGTACAGTTCGGTGAAAGCTTCCATAATGTGGATGGAGCTGTTATAGTCTTTTAATCCAGCCCCAAAACCACCGGGACCATCGCCTGCATCTTCAGGTAACACTGGAGTTCCGTCCCGCCGTAGCATTTCAAAGTATCCCCCATATTCCTTATCATGCGCATGTTCCTCCATCCAGAGAAAGGCCTTTTTTGCCAGCTCAAGTGCCTCGGGGTTTTTGCTCATCCTGTAATATTGTGAAAGACCATAGACGGCAAAAGCCTGTCCGTATATCCGCTTGTCATTAATGCTCCTCTCCACCGGTTCCCCCTCTTTCGTGCAATAGGCGTGAAATCCGCCGAACTCCTCATCCCACATGACATCTTCCAGGAAGAGGAACCCATGTGCTGCATACTTCAGGAACTCCTCTTTCTCAGGGTATGCTTCGTATATGCGTGACGTAGCCCAGACGTGGCGGGCCTGCTGAACCAGGGCCTTCTCCCCGGAGCCTTCACCCGGAGACCAGTCACGGGTAAATTCGGAATGATATCCTCCATGTATGGTGTCAATAACCAGCGGATACCAGGGGTTCAGGATATATTCAAAAAGACTCTCCTCCAGTTGAGTAGCCAGGGTGAGCAGGCCGAACTTTTCAGGAGTGGTGATAGATTCTCTGTTTTTACCGGGTTGACATGCCAGCAGGCTTCCGGCGACTACCAGGAGAACTGCAAACAATGTGATAAAAAAGCTGCGCTTCATTTGTGATAGGACTTGGTTATGGATTGCTGTATACATTGGCCCAGAGGAAACTGTTCCTCAGCTCCAGGGCCTGAATAAAAGCCTCCTGTGCCTTCACAGGATCTCCGGATGCCTGGTACCCCAGAGCCATAAGATAATAGGCGGTTGCTTTACGTTCGTCCACTCCTGCCTTTTCTCCGAATTTCGCAAAGAAGTCTGCATCACCAGCCTTTTCCAACGCCTCCTCACCGGCTTTAATCAGCTCTTCAGAGGATACTATGGCATCCTTCTGACGTCCCAGCTCATTTTGTGACAGAGCCCTGTAGTAGAGGTATTCGGAATTCCCTACGGGAGTATTCACTGCTTTTTTAAAGAAACTTTTTGCCTCGCTTTTCTGGTCCATTCCCTGGTATGCAAGACCGGTGAGATAGTATATCTGAGCCTCTTTCTGGTAGCCGGAAATGCGTCCGATCCTCTGGTTCGGGGGATAGGTATCGGCCAGTAGAAAGTGCTCAAGGGCCTTTTCATGCTCCCCTGATTGGAGAAATTCCCTGCCTTTCAACAGGTGAGCGTCCACAAACAGGTCATGCAGGTGCACTACCCCTTCCCGGCGCAGAAAGGTATGCTCTGTTAACGAGGTAAGCGCCTTGTCACTGTCACCATTCAGTAATAGAACCTCAATCTCCCTGAGGTAGGAGTCCTCCCGCTGTTTCACAACCTCATGATTGGCTGAGAACAGATCGTATCTTTTCTCCAAAGATTCATTATTCATCTCGTACAGCATATCCAGTTCAAAATAGTACCTGGGGTCATCCCCTTTCAGGCTTACTGCTGTTTCATAGTGCCCGATGGCACCCTCAATATCCTCCAGGTACCTGTAGTATCCCCAGCCCAGGTTACGGTGGACAATGGCCATCTCGTGATTAAGTCTGACCGCCTGCTTCCAGCACACAATGGCTTTGTCAGGCTGATGATCATACAGAATGTTCCCCATATAGTACCATGCACTGGCATCATTCCGATTATGTTTGATAGCTGCCTTCAGAATATCGATGGTCTCAAAACGGAAGGGGAAGGCGTAATCGGTGGATGCCTTTGAAGCTGATGCATAATACTGACCGACAAGCTCATTGTCTCCCAGTTGTTCGGCTATCCAGGCACCATAGTAGTATAGAATCGGGTAGGAGTTGAGGATCGTGTTTTCGGAATTCAATGCCATGTCGACTACTCCACCAGCTTCCTCATACAACCCTGCATTGAAATATGCGGTTGCCAGTTCCAGATAGTTCTCTTTGTTGTCGTTCAACAGGGTAGTGAATTCTGAAGTGGATATGGCTCTGTTTTGCAAAAGCTCATAGGTTGCCATATGATCCAGCGGGTCCAGCACCTTGGCCCTACGGGCACTGATGCCGGCGTTGGCTCTATCTCCAAGATGACGAAGAACTGCTGATTTCATTGCATAGGCTTTCGGGTTGATCGCATTCATGGAGAGCGAATGGTTCAGATGGTTCAGGGCCTCGTCAAATTGGCCCTTTAGCATGGAGATCCCTGCCAGTTCAAAATAGGCAGCGGCAAACCAGGCCTGGTCCCATGTAGCCCGGTAGAGGGTATCAATGGCAGCATCGTACTTCTTCTGCTTTTTCAGAACAACCCCCAGCCTGTAAAGGGCTTCGCAATCGCGCGGACGGGTATAATCCCTGGTGATCCGGCGGATGGTATTTCGGTAGTAGTTGGCTGCTTCACTGTATTTACCTGCTTTTTCCGCCAGGCTTCCAAGGTGCAGATTCGCCAATGAATTAAACGGATCCCTGCGTATGGCCTCCAGGAAATAATCTTCGGGATTCACTCCCGGGTTATGAAACTGCATGATTCGTTGACCGGTCAGGACCAGCTCTTCGATATTCTCTATTTCTGCAGGCTTTCCGGGAGGTTTTACAGTTTCGGGAAGTTCAGCTTCGTACACCGGTTTCTCTTCCTGGTATGAGATAAGTTCGTTGTTATTCCGGTCCAGCAACCTGACCTTAAACCAGGTAAGATCCGGTTTCCCTTCCACTTTGATTAGGGAGGTATAGGGTGTGCCCGGCCCCATATCGGTCTGTTCTTCAAAGATGATATCCTCATTCTCCAGAAGGATCACCCTGCAATCATTCAACTCCTGTGTAGCATTTAAACCGATATGAATGTGGTTACCGGCGGTAAACTCCAGGTTCACTGCTGCATCCAGGTTTGCTTTTTTAAATCCTCCAATGTCCCTTACCGGGTACCAGTAGTGTTTCAGGCTTTTTACTTCACCGGGTTTGATCCAGCTATAGTCGGGCTGGTTATCCGAAAAACCTCCCACCATAAGCTCGACATAGGGTCCGTCGGCATCTGTCAGGATTTCACAATCCCACATATGTCCGAACTCACCAGGTCCCCACTGCCAGAGTTTTGCTCCTTTCATAATGTGGTGGTTTCCCACATGTACTGTACCGGCATCCCTGGCATGGTCATACCCGCCCATGAAATCGTCCTGCAGGTCATGGGCAAAGATGGAGATGGGATTGGGATGGTTTTTCCACCAGCTTACATCGATCTGCCCGGTATACTCTTTTCCGTTGTAAATTTCATCGGCGATGGGCCAGTGAATGAAGCTGTTTTTTGCATGGTATACTCCCTGGTGTACACCTGGAGGGAAGATTGCCTGGTAGTCGTCATTCACATGGGTAGCCACATTGGCCCAGTAGAGGATGGAGTGGGTATGTTCGGTGTGGTTGAACATCCTGACATCCGTCTCAATGTAATTTCTGCCCGGATGCAGGGTCAACCCGATGCTCCATTTCATGCGGTGCCTGGGTTCATTCTCTCCAAACCAGATGGTCTTACTGCCATCGCCATTTTCAACAAGTCTGTAATCTACCGGCAGGTGGGTGGAGGCGCGGTGGTGATGAAATACGCACCATTCGATTCCCCCCGAGATCCAGGCCCCAAGCATTCCTATATTGGCAGGTTTGATCACATGCTGACGGTAGAAGATCTCATAATTGTTGGTTTTATCCGTGGCGTATAAGAGGCGGCCCCCGATATCAGGCAGGAGACAAAGTTTTATGTATTTGTTTTCCAGGTAGACTGCCTTATGCTCTCTGTCCGATTTTTCAGTGGAGAGGTTGTCCATCAAGGGATAGGGGTAGACTACCCTCTTGGCACCCTGGTAAGCATCGGATACATAGAACATAGGATTCTTGTCGGCAGCTTTTGGTTCATAGGTGGGAAGGGTAAGCATCTCCTCCCAGATCTTTACCTGTCCGTTTAAGCAATAACCAGGAATTAACAATAGGGTAATTGCCAGGATTCGAAGGAGGGTTTTCTCAGGTCTCATGGTTTTTACTCTGGTGTTATTTGGAATAAAATGGGACTCTCTATAAATATAGGAAAGAGTTTTATTAATTTGCAGACAATCAACCATTGAATCAATCACAAAAGCCCAAATCATGAGCCACTTCAGGAAATCCATTTTATTGCTGCTAACCATTGCCCTGTTCCAGGGATGTACAGAGAAAAAGGGCTGGGACCTGGTCTGGTCCGAGGAGTTTGAATACACCGGGGAACCAAATTCCGAATTCTGGGATTACGAGATTGGTTTTGTAAGGAACAATGAGCTGCAGTATTATACCGATCAACCTCAGAATGTGAGGGTTGAAGATGGTGTATGTGTGATCACGGCCCGCCTGGAAGGAGAAGATTCCATCACTTCGGCTTCAATCAACACACTGGGGAAACACGATTTCCTCTATGGTCGGATTGAAGTTCGTGCGAAGATCCCTTCTGCACTGGGAACCTGGCCGGCCATATGGATGCTGGGGACCAACATGGGCGATCTGGGCTGGCCTGCCTGCGGGGAGATTGATATGATGGAGCATGTTGGGTATGATCCGGACCGGATCCATGCCAACATCCATACCAAGGAATACAACCACTCCATTGGGACCAATAAGGGAAACCAGATCGAAGTGAAGGATCCGTGGGCAGACTTCCACATCTATTCAGTAGAGTGGTTTGAGGACCATATGGACCTCTTTATGGATGATTCGCTCTACTTTACCTTTGAAAATGATATGACCGGGAACAACGATACCTGGCCCTTTGACAAGCCACACTACCTTTTGCTGAACCTGGCTTACGGGGGGGCCTGGGGAGGTCAGCAGGGGGTTGATACAAGCCTGCTACCCGTTCAGTATGAGATTGATTATGTAAGATACTACCAGCCTGTGCAGTGAGCGGCTGTTACAGGTAAGCCTGGTTGGCCACAGGCTGATGGGTACGAGCCCTGTTCCTGGCCTGCTCCAATTGCTCCCTGAGTTTGGCAAGTACTTCTTGCATTTCCGGTTGATAAGCCAGGTTGGTATGTTCTTCAGGGTCCTCCATGTGATCATATAGCTCCTCATTACCTGCATCAACTTCTTCACCCCAGCGAGTGTACCTCCACCTTTCAGACCGGATGGTGGCACCGCTTCCACCATAGGTAACAGTGTAAGCAATAGACGAATCATGGCTTAGATTCTTCCCCACCATATAGCCAGCCAGGCTCTTACCCTGCAGAATTTCAGGCTGATCCGGATCTAAACTACACAATTCTGTTAAAGTTGGATAGAGGTCAATAAGTTCGGTGATTGATTCACAGGTGCTTCCGTGTTTCAAACTGTTTCCCGGATAGGAGATGATCATCGGGATCCGCACACTCCCTTCCCACAGGCTTACCTTTGACCAGCAGTCGTGCTCCCCCAGGTTGTAGCCGTGATCCGAAACGAATACAACAATGGTCTCTTCCCTGATTCCCAATCTGTCAAGTGCATCAAGCAGTCGACCAACCTGCTGGTCCATAAAGCGGACACTTGCCATATAGGCACTGATGGTCTGATGCTTCTGTTTTTCACTCATTTTCCAGATATTCATATTTTGCCGCTTCAGTGCCTGTTCCGGGATATTGTCAGCGACCATCACCGGTGGTAGTTGTACATCCTCCTCCGGGTAGGGTAGAAAACAGTTCTTCGGGGCAATCAGGGGTACATGGGGGCGTACCAGGCCAACAGCCAGGAAGAAAGGAGCTAGTGGTTTAACCTTCTGTTTGGATCTGCTGTTTTTGTCAAGTTCACCAGACCGGTTCTCCAGGATGGCAATGGCCTGACTGGTGGCCAGATAGTCTGTCTGGGTCAATTCCGATCCATCCTCAATGATCATGCGAGAGAAATTCGATCCATAATGAAGATTCCCCGGTGAGAGCAGCTCCAGGGTTCCGGGACTATGGGTTTCCGGTCCCAGGACATTATAGGTATAATCCCAGGAATCGGGCTCGTCTCCTCCGGGGTCGCCCCGTTCAATGCCGCCCGGGACACCCATATGAAAGATCTTGGAAAGACGGGCTGAGTAGTATCCCTGCTGGCGAAAATATCCTGCAAGGGTGGGGTGATCGGCCAGGGAAGGATTTTCTACACGGTAACTTCCGGGTTGATCATTGTTTCTTAAAATGCCGTTGGTTTCCGGGTAAAGTCCGCTCATCAGCGAAGCACGTGATGGACCGCAGAGTGGGTACTGGCAATAGGTCCTGGTAAACCGTATCCCCTCAGCTGCCAGACGGTCCAGTTGGGGCGTATGATTTGCAATCTCCATATAGGGTCCGATGCGGGTATTCAG
>JAGLTY010000097.1 GCA_023135025.1 Bacteroidales bacterium
GCACTTCGTGAACCATTGCCGGTCCATTTGGCGGGATCCTCTTTGAAATAGCCATCGGCCTGAGGATGCGCTTCGCCTCCCAGTACCTGGTACCCATCTTGCCATACAGGCACCTGAAGGGGCTTTCCCGGGATATAGTAAAAGTTATTGTGCTGCAAATACTCACGGGAGAGATCATCGGATGCACCAAAATCTTCCACTCCTTCAGGATTGGAAGCAGAGTGGTAGACACGTGCCACATGATTGGGAACAATATCAATGATTACTTTAAGATGGTGCTGGTGGGACCGGTGGATCAAAGCTTCAAACTCCTCCAGCCGCTTTGCAGGATCTACTGCCAGGTCGGGATTCACATTGTAATAATCTTTAACCGAGTAGGGCGAGCCGGCCCTCCCCTTTACCACATCAGGGTCATCGCCCGGGATGCCATAATTCGAATAGTCGGTGACCATGGCGTGGTGGAGTACCCCGGTGTACCAGATATGGGTAATCCCCAGATCTTTAATGGCTTCCAGTGCTTCATCGCTAAAGTCATTGAATTTTCCCACACCATTCTCTTCAAGGGTGCCCCATGGTTTGTTGGTGGTATTGGTATTCCCGAACAGCCGGGTAAATACCTGGTAGATAACGATCTTATTGTCTGTCTCCTGACTCACGGTTTCAATGTTTGATTTGGTGTAACAACCTGTTAGCATGGCTGTTATTGCCAACCCAACTATAATCGCCCGGTTCATTTGTCTGGTTTTTCCATTTTATACCTGAGTTTCAGCGATTTGCCACGGAACACAAGCCCTGAACAGGCAGTAAGTATGGCCACGGTAACCAGTATGATAGCGAGCTTTCCCCAATCTTCACCCACCGCTTTCCGAATTTCAATATACCCAAACATGGATCGGATCCACTCTAAGGCCCCAAGAAGCAGAAGCAACTGGATGCTTCTGGCCGCCCATGCTTTCCTTACCAGCAGTAGAAATGGGACTAATAAACTTACCACCACCAGTGGAAGCAAATCTGCTCTCGAGAAATGAGCAGCCAGCAATCCAAACGAGAGGATGACCGGGATCAATCTAACAAGGTTCATAATGCAAAGATATTTGTTTAATATTCATTTAATCCACTTTGATGATTTCAAGTAAAGGTTCATGGAGACCTGCTCCGGAAGCCAGGATCGTATAATTCAGGTTCACAGCCTCTTCTGAGAGATCAAATCTGATCTCATTTCCCCCGATGTCGGTTACCATTCCGCCAGCTTCCCTGATCATCAGCCATGGTACTGCAATGTCCCAGATCTTTGTAGTCTGGTTCAGGGCTGCGCCAAGCCGGCCATCGGCCGTATAGCAGAAATCGATAAGCGAGTTGGTGGAGCGAATGTTTCTCACCTTTTTTGAGAGGCTTTTTAGAATCTTCATTTCCGATTCGGTCTTGCCCGGTGTGTCGCTAAAGTCAAATGAGTAGGCCACCAGGTTTGCAGCCAGTTCTTTCGATGCGGTAGCCCGGATCGGTTTCCCGTTCAGAGTGGCTCCCTTTCCGGCTTCTGTCAGGTAGAGATACTGGTCTACCGGCAGGTACATACCCCCCAGTATGGGCGTTTCTTCCCTGAATAAGGCAATGATCACCCCGAACCATGGCAATCTTGCTGCAAAATTGGAGGTCCCGTCCAACGGATCCACCACCCAGGTATATTCCGAATGGTTGTTCATGTACCCGGTCTCTTCAGTGATCACATTGAATGGGCGGGGAGTATCACCTAGCACCTCGAGGATGGCCCGTTCGGAAGCCAGGTCTGCTTCGGTGACTACGGAGCTGATGCTCTCTTTGATGGTGGCTCTGGTGGTTCCGCCAAGGTGATCGAGCAGCAGGTCTCCTCCTTTTATAAGGGCTTCATGGAGGATCTTCCTGGTTTCTTCCGGATTCATGTTTTAAAATTAGCAAAACCGGTGGATTTTGTTTTTCTCAGTATATTGAGGAAATTATCTCAAGATATTGAGATAATTGTAAATGTCGTCCGAAGGGACACTAAAGCAAGCACTTACAGCCGTCTATGTAATGAAAGAGATCAATATCGCCACAGTTCAGTTTCAGACAAGGAACGGGGACAAGGAGTATAACCTGTCACGTATCGAAACACTTACTGCAGAAGCAGCCGGAAAGGGAGCTCGCATTGTTAGCTTCCATGAAATGTGCATCACTTCGTACAGTTACGTCAGGAACCTTACGAAAGAAGAGGTTTTTGGGATTGCCGAGGAGGTCCCTTCGGGGGAAAGCACCAGGCAATTGATCCGGATTGCCGCCAAATATGAAGTGGCCATCCTGGCCGGCCTTGTGGAAAAGGAGGACGATAAAGTGTTTAACACCTATGTGTGCGTGACAGGCCAGGGAATGGTGGCCAGGTTCCGGAAGATCCACCCGTTTATCAGTGAGCATTTGTCTCCCGGAAATGAATATGTGGTATTTGACCTGTTCGGGTGCAGGTGCGGGATCCTGATCTGTTATGATAACAATGTGATCGAGAACGTGAGAGCCACAGCGATCCTGGGTGCAGAGATCATCTTCATGCCACATGTGACGGGGTGCACGCCGTCACCCATGCCGGGCAGGGGGTGGGTGGACCGGAAATTGTGGGATAACCGGGAAAACAATCCCGAGGCAATACGGGCCGAATTCGACGGGCCCAAGGGCCGGGGATGGCTTATGCGCTGGCTTCCGGCAAGAGCTTACGACAACGGGATCTACGCGATCTTCTCCAATCCCATCGGTCCCGACGGCGACCAGCTGAAGAACGGCAACTCCATGATTCTGGATCCCTACGGGGAGGTGCTGGCCGAATGCCGCTCACTGGACGATGAGGTGGTAGTGGCCCGATGTACACCCGAAAAACTGAAACTTGCCGGGGGATTCCGTTACCGTGGGGCCCGCAAACCTGAACTCTACCGTGATATCCTGGGAAAGCCGCACGATTCCAGGCTGAAGGTGGAGTGGATGAAGCCGGGTCAGGCTTGAATCCCGCTGCCTGCGAATTACCGCTATAGCAGTAAATTCTTCACTTTTTTAATGCCAAATCATGCTTTTGGGGAAAAATTACTGTTGTGACAGTAATATTCCTTAAAAAGCTTGGATATTAGCGCTATGATGTATATTTTTACTGCTATAACAGTAAATTATGTTAGATCCAAAATCATTAGCTAGAATCATTAGAGAGCATCGAAAGGCAGCTAACTTAAGTCAATTGCAATTAGCCGAATTAGCAGATGTTGGAAAAACTGTTGTATTTGACATTGAGAAAGGCAAAGAAACAGTAAAGCTCACAACCTTAAGAAAAATTCTAAAAGTGCTGAATATTAAGGCTGTATTAGTTAGTCCATTAACGAAAAACGAACAAAATATTGATTATGAGAAAAGCTAAAGTATTCGTTAATGGAATTGAAGCTGGCATTCTGACCGAAAAAGAGAGAGGGACAGCGTATGTTTTTGAATATCTGGAGGGTTATGATGGTCTTGAGATATCACGAACTATGATGCCAGATAAGAAAATATACAATTTTGATAAATTCCCCCCTTTCTTTGAAGGATTGTTACCAGAAGGTATTCAATTAGATGGCTTATTGAAAATAAAAAAAATTGACAAGGATGATTATTTCTCTCAGTTAATTGCGGTTGGTACTGATTTAGTAGGAGTAATCACGGTCGATGAGATAAAGGAATGAACAGATGTCCGATTACATATGCTCAGGTAGAAGATAACCGCTACAGTCCGCAAGGGCTTAAGTTGCTCAGAAACGGTTTGTCTGATTTACAGTTATTTGAATACACTGCAGAAGAACAGCGAAAGGAAGCATACAGGCGTGCATCAAAAATGTCGATACAAGGGGTGCAGCCCAAACTAAGTGCAATACTGGACCTAAAACATCAGAAATTTGCTTTAGTAGATAGAGGAGGACGATATATTCTGAAACCTCAGCATCTCTACTTTCAACAGATGCCAGAAAACGAAGACCTGACTATGCGGTTAGCAGGGATGATTGATTTAGAAATACCCTTCCACGGCATGATATGGGTAAAAGATAACTCTTTAACCTATTTTATAAAGAGATTTGACAGAAGAGGACAAAATGATAAGGTTCCAGTGGAAGATTTTGCACAGCTTGCAGGTATGAGTCGTGATACGAAGTATAACTACAGTATGGAAAACGTGGTTAAACTTGTAAACAAATACTGTACATTCCCTGCCATTGAGAAAGTAAAACTATTTAAACTGGTTTTATTCAGCTTTATTATCGGTAATGATGATATGCATTTGAAAAATTTCTCTATCATAAATATAAATGGAAAGATACAACTATCACCATGCTACGACTTACTTAATACTGTAATTGAGTATCGAAAACCTGAAGAAGAAATAGCTTTACCGTTAAGTGGGAAAATGAAGAATCTTACTAAAAAGATGCTGATAAAGTATTTCGGAAAAGAACGATGTGAACTGTCTGATAAAGTGATAGATGCCGTATTAACAAACATATTTAATGTGGTACCTGAATGGAAGGGGATGATAGGAAATAGTTTTCTGACAGAAGAGATGCAAGAGAAATACATTGACTTAGTTGACTCTCGATTAAAAAGGCTTGAGTTATTATAGAGCCTAAACAAATATACTTGCCAGCATTGTAAAGGCAAGTCCGCAAAAGGCGATAATAGTTTCCATCATGGTCCACGATCGGAGGGTCTGTTTTTCGTCCATTCCGAAGTATTTACTCACCAGCCAGAAACCACTATCGTTTACATGCGATAGTATGGTTGCACCCGAAGCAATTGATATAACGATCAGCGCCAGTTCAGGAGCTCCGGGGTTAATGAAACTAAGTACCGGGGCCATAATCCCCGCCGCAGTGATCATGGCCACTGTGGCAGATCCCTGTGTGACCCTAACAATGGCTGCCAGAATCCAGGCAAGGAAAATGGGAGGCATGGCAGAGTCTGCAATTGAATTGGCCATCATTTCACCAATCCCGCTGTCAACCAGAATTTGCTTGAGTACACCGCCCGCACCTGTTACCAGGATGATAATTCCAGCCGGACCCAGTGCTTTGTTGCTTAGATCGAGAAGCTCCTGCTTTGATTTCCCTCTCCGGATCCCCAGGAAATAGACAGCCAGCAGGGCTGCAATAATCAATGCACTAAAGGGGTGCCCAAGGAAGATCATGATATCTGTTACAAGGTTTTTTTCAAAAACACCTTTATCAACCAGAACAGCAGTGAAGGTATTCACAAGTATTAAGAAGAGTGGCACGGCTATCAATAGCGCAATGGAGCGGAAAGAGGGCAGGTTTTCCGGGGCAGTTGCACCGGCAGGATTGTGCGCCATCATCTCCTCAGGTGGTTGGATATTGATCTTGCCCGAAATATACTTACCAAAGATGGGACCCGCGATAATGGCGGTAGGGATCCCCAGAAGGAAGCCAAAGAAGATTACCCATCCAAGCTGGGCATCCAGAATTTCAGTCACCGCAATGGGTCCCGGCGTTGGAGGCATAAAGCTGTGTGTAACAGCCAGACCCGCCAGCAGGGGAATCCCATAGTACAGGAGGGATCTTTTGGTATCCCTCGACAGGGCATAGATGATCGGAGCAAGGATGACCAGTCCCACATCCAGAAAAACCGGGATGGCCACTATAAATCCTGTAAGAACCATGGCCCAGGATGCCCGGTCGGTACCGAACTTCTTAACCAGATGGTGAGCCAGGGATTCCGCACCCCCGGAGCTTTCCAGTATCTGTCCAAAAATGGCCCCCAGTCCTACTACCACCGCCACGAAACCAAGTGTTCCTCCCATTCCTTCTTGAATACTAACCAGAATGTCCTGAAGGGGCATGCCGGAGAGGATGCCTACGAACATGGAGGTGATGAGGAGGGAGATAAATGCACTGATCTTGAACTTCAGCACCATTATAAGGAGTAGCGATACAGCTGCTATGACGATGATAATGATATGAGCAGTTGACATGGATTTGTTATTTTTTTAAATGGGAAAAGCACGTGGAAGACATTGAAAACAAACATATCGAAATTTTCTATCATTTCGATGATCGGGAGGCTAACATCTGTCAGGAATCATAAAACTAAGACACATATTTTTTCTTTTTATCTTGGCCATGAATACGGGATCCCGTTTGCCTTTGGCAGGGCGCTGGGATTCAATGATTCGGACCTTCTCAGGTCCAGGACATACTACAATGTTTACCGCGTCGAAACCCAGCCGGCCATCGATGTGGCCAGGCGAATTGCTTCAAAACTCAAATTTGTGGGTCAGCCTGGGATTGCCTTTTACGGAGATGAAAACTATCCTGTGAAAACAGTGGGACTGGGAACCGGTTGTATATGCGATCCATTGCAGTTTATGGACCTTAATATGGACCTGGCCATTGCCATTGATGATACGGTGCATACCTGGACCCAGACCACTTTTGCTGAGGATACGGGCCGGCCACTGGTGGTAGTGAACCTACGAAACACTTCATTTCAAGCAGGGTTGTTCCTATAGATGGGTTACTGCATAACTTCCCTGAGCATCTTTTCATTTTCAGGCCCCCAGTAGGAGCAGTCAAGCTGAAGGAACAGAGAGGTGTAGGGGAGGGTGCAGTTAGTCTTGATCACGAGCACCCTGAACAAAGAAGAGCTCTCGTCCAGCATCTTAAATACTTCATCGTGGAGCAGGGTATTGACACCTCTTCCTTCCAGGGTCTTAGCCGCTGCGGACCTGAACGCTTCAATGCCAGGAACCTGCTCCTCCGTAATAAAAGAGAGCTCTCTGTCCTGGTAAATGATGGGTTTCACATGGGTGCTTTTATCCACTGCGTCCAGTACAAGCTCCAGGGTGGGCAGCAGATCCTCTTCCACATAAAGATATTTCATTCCTGGTGAAGACTGCTCCGGGAATGCTTTGTCCACCACCAGGATCCAGTTTCTGTGACCGAGCATGTGCAGGTCCTGTTCCAGCACCTCATACCATGTAACTTCTCCTTGAACAACTTCAGGTTGGGTACAGGAATATGTGAAAATTGATAAGAATGCAAAAGAGATAATAACGATTATTGTTTTCAAATGTCTCATAGGATAGTGTATGTTTCTCAAATATATGAAAAATGAGATTTGTTTTTTACCTTCGGGTCATATGAGATTGAAAGGTGTCTTCTTGTTCTTCCTGGCTGCCATGGTTTTTTGGTCATGCGGAACAGTTCCAGAGACGAAAACCAGGCCCAATTTCATATTTATCCTGGTGGACGATATGGGCTGGGCCGATCTGGGATGTTATGGAAGCAGTTTTCATGAAACCCCTAACATAGACTTGCTGGCCGTGGAATCCATGCGGTTCACCAATGCCTATGCTGCCTGCCCGGTCTGTTCACCCACCAGGGCCAGCATTATGACCGGAAAATATCC
>JAGLTY010000098.1 GCA_023135025.1 Bacteroidales bacterium
TAAGGTTTCCCCCAGCTTCGCCAAGCAGTTCGTTCAGGACCTCTTTTTTGCGCTTTGAATTCTCAGGATGAATGGCATTGTATTCGTAAACCAGGGTTCTGGCCTTCAACCTTTCACTGCTAAGCTCTTCACCAAAGGCATGATACAGCTCACCAGCTAACATTTTCTCCTTTTCACTTTTCATAGAAGTTCATCAATCCGTTTGAACCGGTAACCGCGCGATTTCAGCTCCTCTACCAGTTTCTCCAGGTAAAAGTAAAACTTATCTGTTCTTTCTGAAACTGTTCCAATATGAGTGAGCAGAATAAAACCGTTCAATCCAGCTGGAACGGATGTTTCAAAATCCAGTATGGATTGAAAAATCTCACTGCTGCTATGGTAGCCCTTTGTGCCAGGGATGGCAGTAAGAGAAAGACCGATTCCAAGGAGCAGATAGAGAGCGAATTTGCGCATTGTTTACTTCCCAGCCAGCCTTTTCTGGTAGTGTTTTGAATCGCCCCACTCGTTATATCCGATCTCACCATCGGCCAGTTGAATCCTCACATCCAGGCAGTTTTTACACTCTTCGGGCTCCTCATCCACACAAGGTTTGTTCTCATAGAGCGCATAATCGTTCCGGTACTTTCCCGGGGTGATATTGGGCATAATGATATTGGCACCCACTTTCACTGCTTTCTCCCTTCCCAGGGGATCGATGGCCTGAAGGGCAGTGGCGGCTGCAATATTGATATCCTTCATCAGGATACGGAGGGTGGCGATCATCTTCAGCGCCAGGTCGAATCGCTGTTCAATGGGCAGCAGCTCATGCCTGTATTGAAACAGTGGAGTGTGCTGGTGCTCAATATAGGGTCCCATGCCCACCATGTCGATGTCGAAGTGTTTCATGAACAGCAGGTCGTCGGCCAGGTCTCCGGAATTCTGGAAGGGAAGTCCGATCATCACTCCGGTGCCTGTCTGGTAACCGATTCTTTGAAGAGTTTTCAGACTGGTTAGTCTTCGGGCATAATCGTGAAGCGTATCGGAAGGGTGGTAACGCTGGTATAGATCCGGGTTGGAGGATTCGATCCGCAGAAGATACCGGTGGGCACCTGCTTTAAACCACCTCTCATAAACCTCCTCTACCTGTTCACCCAGGGAGAGCGTGATCCCGAGTTTGCCTTTTGAGAGCTTCTTGATCTCCTTCAGAAGCTTCTCGATTCTGGTTGTATATGCAGGAGATTCCAGCTCACCCGCCTGCAGCACAAGGGATCCATAACCATTCTCATGTGCAAACCGGGCTGCATCCAGAATCTGTTCATCGGTTACATTGTAACGTTGTACTTCACTGTTGGATCTCCTGATCCCGCAATAGTAGCAGTCCTTTCCGCAGATGTTGGAAAACTCAACAAGTCCCCTGAAATGTACCCGGTTGCCAATCTCCTGCAGTTTTATTTCATTGGCCTTTCTAAAAAGTAATTGCTTCTCATCTCCGGTCGCCTCCAGCAAGCTGATAATCTCTTCCCTGCCCAGTTTTCCCCCCTCCAGTATCTCTTTCACTCCCATGCTCTTCTCTCTTTTTATAAATATGTCAATGAATTGGATTCAAGCTTTACAAATGGGGCCACGGCCCGCCGGTAGATGCCGTGTATATAGGCAATGGCCATACCGTAATTGGTTACCGGAATCCCGGCGTCAATAGCTGGTTTTAGTCTGTTGATCAGTTGTTTACGCGTGATCATACAGCCCCCGCACTGGATCACCATGCTGTAATCGGTGATCTTTCCGGGAACTTTATCAAGGCCTGCCACCACCTGGTATTCCAGTTGCATTCCGGTGAAACCGGAGAGCCACCTGGGAATTTTCACCCTCCCGATATCATCGCAGGAGACATGGTGTGTACACGACTCAAGGATCAGGATCTTATCTCCATCCTGTAGCTTCGAGAGGTGAGGTGTTCCCTTGAGGTAGTTCTCAAAATCGCCTTTGTATCGTGCCAGTACTGTGCTGAAACTGGTAAGTGGAATGTCATCGGGGATGGAGGCATCCGCCTTTTTAAAAACCTGGCTGTCGGTGATGACCAGGGCCGGTTTTGGACTTAGTCTTTTCAGTAAAGTATCGATCTCCCGCTCCTTGGCCACTACTGCAATGGCATCATTGTCAAGAATATCCCTGATGGCCTGTACCTGAGGAAGGATCAGACGTCCCTCCGGGGCCTCCTCGTCGATGGGGGTGATCAGCAGAACCAGATCTCCCTGGGAGATAATATCCCCCACCAGCGATTTGGAGAGATAGGCGGTTTCGGGGATGGCCCGTTTAATTTGCTCGATCAGCGCCTCCCTGTTGGTGGGATGAAGTGAGGAGAACTCAAAGACCTCCCGGCCTGTCTCTGTGGAAACCTGTTGTTTCACCTGGTTCGTCACAGCTTCCAGATCCGATTTGTTATGGATAACAAGGTAGGGGACCTCCCATCTGTTCAACTGTTCAATAATGTCTGTCTCTTCCTGTTCAAAACGGTTCTGAGCAAGGACCAGGATTCCCAGGTCGATAGTCTTGATCACCTCCCGGGTCCGGTCCACGCGCTTATTACCCAGCTCCCCGGTATCGTCCGTTCCGGCTGTATCGATCATCACTACCGGACCAATATCGGTAATCTCCATGGACTTCTTTACCGGGTCGGTGGTGGTTCCGGGTTCACTGGAAACAATGGCCACCTCCTGTTCAGCAAGCGCGTTGATCAGGGATGATTTTCCGTTGTTCCTTCTTCCAAAGATCCCGATATGGGGTTTGGCATCTCTTCCTTTCATAACAGCTCCCTGATGTCGTTGATGGTAAAGCCCTTTTTCAGAAGGTTACCGGGTTCCATCAACTTCTTAAGTTTCTCCGGTTCGATCGTTCCCAGGGTGTCATTGGCGTCAAAGATATTCTGATCACCCTTTTTCATCTGTGATGCCAGTTCTGCTGCACGGTTGTACCCGATCAGGGGAGAGAGGGCAGTGGTAACGGCCGGACTGTTGAACAGTTTCCTGCTGGCCGCCTCTTCATGGACCCGGATTCCTTTTAGCATCTTCTGCTCGAAGGCCCGGTTCATGGAGATCAACAGTTTCAGGCTCTCCAGCATGGCACCGCCAATCTCAGGAAGGTATGCATTCAGTTCCAGGCAACCCTTTGAGCTTAAGGTTGCAATTTTCTGATCATTGGCATAGATCCTGTGAGCCGATGAGATCACAAATTCCGGGACCACCGGGTTCACTTTACCCGGCATAATGGAGCTGCCCACCTGCTGGGACGGTAGCTCAATCTCTTTGCTGGAGCCGGTTCCCGATGCAAGAAGCCTGAGATCCGAGACTATCTTTTCCAGGTTCACTGCATGGGCCTTCAGGATGGCATGCACCTCCACCCATTTGTCCATATTGGAGGTGACATCTGCCAGGTTCTCGCCCTGGGTGACTGGTAGTGAAGTGAGCCTTTTCAGTACCGGTACCACCTCCATGATAAAGAAACGGGGGATGGCAATCCCGGTACCGATTGCACCACCCCCCAGGTTGACCACCTTGATCCTTTCAAATCCTTTGGAGACCCGCCACCAGTCACGCGACAATGCTTCACTGTATGTGCTGAACAGTTGACCGAATGTGGTGGGAACCGCCTCCTGCATCTGTGTATATCCCAGTCTTAATGTATTGCGGTGCCTGGTTTCCAATTGTTCAACCGTTTTCCGGGTCCTGTTTATGACCACTTCCAGTTCGTTCAGCAGCTGCATGGAAGCAACGGTAAGGGCGGTGGGGATCACATCATTGGTGGACTGGTAAATATTGGCCGATTCTATTGGGTCCACAAACTGGTACTCTCCTGGCTTTTTTCCCAGGCCTATGAGCGCCGCATTGGCGATAATCTCATTCAAATTCAGGTTGATGCTTGTTCCTGCACCTCCCTGGGTACCAGGAACAATGAAATATTCAAAATAGTCGCCCGAGGCAATGGCACTTGCTGCTGTCTCCATAGCTCCCAGCGTCTGTTCGTCAGGAATGCTGAGGTGGGCAATCATTTCGGGGTGCTCCTTCGAGAGTGCCTTTAACAACTTTCTAACGGTGCGGTAGCAGGCAAGTTTAACGCTGCCGGTTGCACGAAACCATTCCACAGGAAATGGTACCTGGTTGTCAAAGTTATCACGGGCACGAACAGAGTGGACCCCGTAGAGGGCATTAGCAGGGATGGAGACCTCTCCAATAATATCTTTTTCAGTGCGCATTTATCAGGAATTTCACGTAAAAATACCTAATAAATCGCAATTTCTAGTTCGGAGATATCTTTAGTATAATTCCGCCCGAGAATTCACCCTGGAAGGGTGTGATACGGGTATAGAGATTACCGCCGCAGCCGGATCCGCCGGTGCCGATTCCACAACCAAAGCCAAATCCGTTAAATACCATGGGCATCAGCATACTGCCCTGAACCCTGATCCCCAGGAAGTCGGTCAGCCAGAACTTCAATCCACCACCCACAGTGGCACTGAACTGTGTCTTTGTGTTAAGGACAACTGTTTTCGGGTCCCATATGGTAAGCCCCAAGGCAATGGTCCCATAGGGTCGGATTTTCCCCATATTTACCTCCTGCAGTCCGCCCACCTGAATATAGTTGGAGCTGAACTGGAAGACATCACTGGGTGGCTCCCCGGCATAAAATGGATCAAACCACCCTTCTGTATCGGAACGCATATAGGAGAGTTCTACGTGGGCGGTTGTAGAGAGGGCCACTGAAAGTTTTCCGCCATAATTGGGGGCATCTGTGATTCTGAGATCACCATCATAAAGCCGGGCTGTTCCATGCAATTGCCAGCCGTAGAAACCATTGATTTCCAATGTCTGTGCCGTTATCTCCTGAATACTGATTGTTACCATGATCAGAAGCATGGCGATAAAGAGTCTGTTTTTCTTTGTGTTCATCTTTTCATTATTAATATTAACAATAACATTATAAAGCCTAAAGGGTTCAGAACTACACCCAGTTACTATCAGTTATCACTACTCTGTTTTTCAATAAAAGGGAAGGCTGCTCCAAACTGGATGGCTGAGTTCCGTCTGGGATCGCCGGTGTTATCTTTTACCATATCAATAAAACCAAGGTTATATCGAAGATAGAGTATTACCCCTTTCCCGGCAATGGGCTTGGCAAGCATACAGGAGATGTCAATGACACCACCAAGATCTATTGAAGCAAGATTCTCTTTGATCTCTATTTCGGTAGTGAGTACCGCGCCGTTGATGGGTTCCGAATTGTATATATCTTTGGCGCCGGTGAGAAAACTGATCTGTGGACCTGCCGATATCCAAAGCCTTTCGGAGAGTTGATACCGCAATAGAACAGGAATATCAATATAGCTCAGTTTCCGATCGGTGGAACTTGGATTCACCAGTAGTTCGTCCAGGTTGGGATCGCCCGTTGTCAGTATGGGAACATCTTTCACACCCCTTGTGGCAAGGGGCAGGAATTCAGGTGTCAGAAAAAGGCGGTCGGTCAGCTTAATGTTATTGATCAGTCCGAAGTTGGCAGCGGGTCTGTTTTTACCCTCTTCCACATTGGTAATCATGGAGTAACTGGCTCCTACTTTAAGGCTAAAATAGAAATGTTCACTGGCCACCTTTTCTCCAAAGATCAGCACCAGCAGTGCAGCCTGGCCTTTGGCGACTCCAGAGGAGATTGTAAGCAGCATGAATACGATATAGAGAAACTTTTTCATTTTTGTTTATTAAATTAAACCATGAATCACCAATATTTAAATATATGAATAAATACTAAATAGACATTGGGGTAGAGTATAAGCTGTAAATCACCTTAAAACAATTTTCATTCTTTGTTGTTGTTTCTGTATCAATTTTGACTAATTTAATAGTAATTAATTCCATATTCATTTTAAAAAAGAAGTGATGAGAAAAACCATTTTAACAATTGCTTTAATGGCTTTTGTGCTGGTTAGTTATGCCCAGGACAAGCCCAACATCCTAGTCATCTGGGGTGACGATATTGGCTGGGCCAATATTAGCAAGTACAATCATGGTATCATGGGATACCAGACACCGAACATCGACAGGATTGCCAATGAAGGTGCCATGTATACCGACTGGTACGCGCAACAGTCCTGTACCGCAGGAAGAGCTGCATTTATCTTAGGACAGCATCCATTCAGAACCGGATTGTTGACCATCGGAATGCCTGGTTCTGACCACGGTATTCAGGATAATCAGCCAACCATTGCAGAATTACTGAAACCTCTGGGATACACTTCCGGACAGTTTGGAAAAAATCACCTGGGTGACCGGGATGCCCATCTGCCAACCAATCATGGTTTCGATGAGTTCTATGGAAATCTCTACCACCTGAATGCAGAGGAAGAGCCGGAAACTTACTATTATCCTAAGAATGAAGAGTTCCATAAAAAATATGGTCCGCGCGGTGTTATTCACAGTTATTCTGATGGAAAAATTGAAGATACCGGTCCAATGACCCAGAAGAGAATGGAAACAGCAGACGATGAATTTACAGATGCTGCCATTGATTTTATAGAGAGAGCCCATAAGGCGGGCCAGCCGTTTTTCGTCTGGTTGAGTGCTACCCGCATGCATGTCTGGACACGTCTAAAAGATGAAAGTACCGGTGTGACCGGAATTGGTCTTTACCCTGACGGAATGGTTGAACATGATAAAGCGGTTGGAAAAGTGCTTGATAAGTTGCAGGAACTGGGAATTGTTGACAATACAATCGTTATGTATTCGACCGATAATGGTGCTGAAAAATTCACCTGGCCCGATGGGGGTACCACCCCGTTTTATGGCGAAAAAGGAACAACCTGGGAAGGTGGTTTTCGTGTACCATGTGTAATCCGCTGGCCGGGAGTAATTGAACCAGGCACCGTGGACAATAATATTTATTCTCACGAAGATATGCTACCCACTTTGATGGCAGCAGCCGGGGTACCGGATGTGAAAGAGAAACTCTTAACGGGCTATCAGGCTGGCGATAAAAATTTCAAGGTTCATCTGGATGGTTATAACCAGATGCCTTTCTGGAAGGGTGAAGTTGATCAAGATCCGCGAAGGGAAATTTTCTACTTTGATCAGGCCGGAAATTTGAATGCGATCCGATACGATAACTGGAAACTCCACTTTACAATTTTGGAAGGAGCCATAAATACAGCGTACCGCAAGCAGCCCGCATGGCCAATTCTGGTAAATTTAAGAGCTGATCCTTATGAAACAGCATGGCAAGAATCGGCCATGTATATCCGTTGGTTTGCGGATAACATGTGGACCTTTGTTCCTGCACAGGCAATTACAGGTGAGTTTCTACAAACATTTGTCGAATTTCCTCCGGTGCAAGGATCGTCTCTGGGTATTGATAAAGTGCTGCAACAGTTGATGACAGCACCTCAAAATTA
>JAGLTY010000099.1 GCA_023135025.1 Bacteroidales bacterium
TGGTTGGAGAAGACCGATACCCGCTTCAATGTATTATAGAAGGCCAGGCGATCGATGCTCATCTTATAAGGATTATCGCTGGGGATCACAGAGTTATAACTGGGATAGTTGCCCTCAACAAGTCTGCATACCAGTTTGTAGTTGGTCAGCGTAAAAGAGGCATTGCGGTCATCAAACTCCAGTACCACCTTGTTCTCCTCCCTGGGTAAAATATTTTTCAAAAGCGATGCTGGCTTCTTCGGAAGGATAAAGCTTGAAGCACTCCCGGCAGCTGCATCAGTCCGCTTGTACCGAACCAGTTTATGGGCGTCCGATGCCACAAATGTGATATCATCGGGCGACAATTCCATGAAAATTCCGTTCATAACCGGTCGAAGTTCATCATCGGCGGTAGCAAACAGCGACTTACTGATTCCGGTAAGAAGCACCTCCTGTTCAATTTCCAGTGTCTGTTTCTGATCATCCTTGATCACGGGCATTTGTGGAAACTCTGCTCCATTTTGACCCGGGATGGAAAACTTCCCGTTCTCGCTCTGGATCACAACCATCAGGTTATCGGGATTGATCTCAAAGGTAAGCGGGATATCGGGGAACTCCTTGAGCGTATCGGTCAACAGTCGTGCAGGAATAGCCACAGCACCCGAACCATCTGTATTTTCAAGCTGGATATGCGTAACCAGGGTCGATTCAAGATCGGATGAGGTAATCTCCAGAATTCCATCCTCAAGTGAAAAAAGGAAATTATCTAAAATGGGAAGTGTGTTCTTAGTACTGATCACACGATTGATGGCCTGCAGATGACCCAACAGTTCCATACTGGATACAACAAATTTCATCTGTTTATGCTTTTATTTAATGAGTCAATGAACCATCAATTATACGAAAAAAAATCGTTAAAGCCTCAGCTACTTTTCCCCAAAATAATGGGATAAACCGCGCATCAGAACATCCAGATAGATGTAGTTGACTATCATGGCATCCTGCTCATCATTATAGAGAACCAGGGCCCGGAATAGATCGGGTTTCGATCCTGGTATCTCATGGTAGGTAAACACTTGCAGGGAATGATGCTCCCCGCTGAACGACTCCACCCCTATGGTCACCATCTTCCGGCTATGATCTGCAGTCCCGGTGAGAGAGTCTACCGGCATTTCGGCCCTTTGCTCATACCTGATAGAGGTGAAATAACTGAACAACAGCTTCATAGAAAGCACATTGGGTGCACCATCCGGCAGATGGGTATTTTCATTGGCCGGATCGCACCGAATATTCCCCTCCCGATCCTGGGTGAAGCGAAATGCCTCCCCCGATGCCAGGTCAATCTGAATGGCTGTTATCTCCGACGGACGAAGATCAATAAGAAGGTGTTCACGGTAGTGATCAGGAGTGGCCGAAAAGACCCGGTCAAGATCCAGGCCGGGGTATCCCGGCAGAGCAATATAACAGGCCGTTTCAGAACCTCGAAGATTCAACAGGTACCTGCCGGAAACAACCCTTAATCCGTAGGTCAGTAAAACATGATCACCCCTGAAAAATGTAATCTCCCTGGAGTCTCCCTGTGGCTCATCGGATCCTCCATTGGCTACACTGCCTACAATAGATGCTACCTCCAGCCTGCTGGCCGCGATCAACAGATTTTCTACAGACACCGGGCTCACCGGCTCTGTACCAAAAAGATACCATGAACCATCAACTTTTATGAGCTCGGTGGAGTTGTAAGAGTCAACCAGTACAATACGGTCCACATCCTCCATATTACGGAGAGCTACACTCCTGTCCTCCCTCTCCCGCTGGTTCCATGGATTTAGCAGGATCAACAACAGTGCCAGAATCAGTATAAAAATTACCAGGATTGGTCGGCGATTCTTCATATCAGCGGGCATATCTCCTTCTCCTGACTACCTGGATAAAGACTCCCGAAATCACCACAAGCAGTAGTGGAAGTAGTGTATTTATTAGTTTCAATTTCAGAAGCTGTGACTTCTGGCTGATCAGTTCATTGTTTAAAAGACGAAGTTTGAACTCCCTGGAGCGTAACTCCATAAGACCCGTCTCATCGGTCATGTAGTTCACAACATTCATGATGAATTCGCGGTTCCCGAAGGTCTGTCTCGTGTACCTGTCATATCCCAGAGGCTGTGCCCTGAATGCTCCCTGCTCAAATTGCACCTCGTTGGCAGCTATATCACCATCAGAGAGTATAAAAAGGGAGGTTGGTTCACTCTCCACAATCATTTTCCAACCGGAGGGTGTCACTCCTTCCGGTACCGGGTAGTTTTTGTAAAACGATTCAAACACTCCCTCCAGTAGAATTCCAACCGGAAGATTTGCAGAGTGATATAGTGCCGGGTCGGGTTGAACTGTCACCTCCTCCATATTTATATAGAGTGGGACATCCCTTGTTCTGCTGGCCTGGGATGTTGCCAGCAATACGGTCTTGGTAACATGCCCGGAGCTGCCCGAAAGCGTGTCCATTGAAGAGGCAAACTGGCTCTTCACATAATTGAGCCCCCTGGTTACGGGGTGTGTAACCGGTCCCGCCAGCAGCGGATGGTATACCCAGGGCATCATGGTAAAGCGTGCCTGCTGACCGGCGGGTGCAGTATTCACAGGAACATAATTGCACTGCAGATCGGCCACCAGGTTGTAGTTGACCCTGACACCATATTTAAAGAGGAGATCTTCCAATCCCACCTGGTTGGCCAGAGCCACCGTGGTCCCGGATGAAAGACTGTCAGCAAAAGGATGCACGGGGTCAAGGAAAAAGAGAACCTTTCCTCCCTGCATGATATACTGGTCGATGGCAAATTTATCAGCCTCACTAAAAGGATGCTCCGGACGCGCGATAATCACCGCCTGGTAATTGAGTAACGCCTCCACATTGCCATTGATATAACCCCGGTCCACCTGGAAAAAGTTCTTCAGTTCATCCATCAGGCTGTGAGTCTGCAGCGAATCGAGCTCCCCATGCCCTTCTATAAAAGCGATGCGGGGCACCTCCTCCATGGTCAGGCTGTGGATGGCCCTGGCAAATTCATATTCCAGTGTCTGAATAGAGTTATTCAGGTTCAGTTCATGTGAGAGTGAAGGATTGTTTTTCAAAAGATTCACAGGCATCTCAAATGGTCCATAACCAATAATGGCTCCCGGAAAAATAGTCCTGGTCGAACTTCCTCCTTCACCGTCGCGCACCTGGATATTGGTCACCTTCAAACCCCTGTCATATAACTCCCCGATCATCCTGTTCCGAATGGATTCATCGGGTTCATCATAAAGGTTGATAAACTGGTATTGAAGTTTCTCTCCACCGTATGCCCTGAATTCGTCCATCAGCTCCCGGATCGATTTACGAAAATTAACAAATTCAGCCGGGAGCTCTCCATCCAGGTATATTTTCACATAGACCACATCCTCCAGCTCCCTTAACAACCGGCGGCTGGGCTGTGAGAGGGTGTGTTTTTTTTCGCTGGTCAGGTCGATCCGGAAAAACTTTATCTCTGCCAGGAGACTAACCACCACAACCAGCACCAGGGTGATCCCCAGCTGAAACAAATGTCGTCTTTTCAGTGCTTTCCTCTCCATGCGCGCCTTACCATTTACTACTTTGAAGCAGAGTCCGGGTTCCAACGATAAACAGGAGGATCACACCGGCAAAATAGAGAATATCCCTCGAATCGATCACTCCCCTGCTAATGGAGTTATAGTGATAACTGATGCCCAGCCGTGAAATCATAAAAACAATACGGCCCGATTCAGCGATCCCACTTAAAAATTCAAATCCCATATACATGAAGAAAGAGAGGAAGATCGCTAAAATAAATGCCACAATCTGGTTCCCTGTAAGCGAAGAGGCAAACATTCCGATGGCCGCATAGATCCCGCCCAGGAACAGAAGGCCAATATATGAGCCCCATGTTCCGCCCATATCTATATTTCCCGGGGGACTGCCCAACCGGGAGACTGACCAGAAATAGATCAGGGTAGGAATCAGCGAAAGAAGTACCAGTGTCCAGGAAGCCAGGAACTTGGAAAGAATAATTTGTAATTCAGTCACCGGCCTGGTATATAGCAGGTCCAGCGTACCGGTCCGCTTCTCTTCAGAAATCATCCTCATGGTAATGGCGGGAACCAGGAAAAGAAAGAGCCAGGGTGCGATGGCAAAAAGGGAATCCATTGTGGCATACCCGTTTTCAATCACATTGAACTGTCCCGGTACGATCCACATAAAAAGGCTATTGAGCAGAAGGAACACCACAATAACCAGGTACCCGGTAAGGCTGCTGAAAAAACCGCTGATCTCTTTTTTAAAAAGTGCCCGCATCGTTGCCTGGTCGTTAGAAGTCCAGCACAGCCTCCGGAAGACTGGAATCGGGCAGATCCCTGTAGTCCATCAGTCGTACCTCATGAAAATAGAACTGGAGTATATCCTGGTAATTAAAACCATCCCTGGCCATCTTCATGGCCCCCTCCTGGCTCATTCCGATGCCGTGTCCGAATCCTTTCCCCCATACCAGCACACTATCACCGTCGGGAAACATATTAAAAAATGCCGATTTGAATCCCCAATCCTCCCTGATCTTAGCCATCTTGATAGAATCCTTGTCAAGTATAAAATACTTCTTTCTGTTCATCTGCTCCACATAGATAATTTCATCGGGAATCCGGGTCACAGATTTCATCCCGTTCTTCAGCAGATACGCCTTCCACGCCTTAAAAGAGATGGTATCCTGCCACTTGGCATGAGACTGATGAAGAGAATATGGGTCCACCACCGACTGCAGGTAACTCATATCGGAAATCCAGACGTCTGCTGCCCGCTGGGTTTGTCCCCCGCTATTGGCGTGATAGGCAGCAGTAATCAGTTTGAAATTGTAATCGGCCAGCACAATGAAACTGGTCTCCACAATCGCTTCCAGGATTTCAGGATTGCGGGTACTCTTTCCCCTGTAGGTCTGACAATGAGCTCCATCGCACAAGGAAAAGCCCTCACTGCCATGTCGCTCCATCTGTCTCAATGCATAGGTTCTGCAGAGCACAGACTGCGCTTTATAAAACTCCTTCTCGGCGTTTGGACCTGACTCAGCCTCGACCACTCCGGCCAGGTATTTATCCATATCCACCTGGTTAACCAGGGTCATATATCGATCGCCCGGAGTCACCACCAGGTTGTCGTCATATATCCTGGAATCAGTTTCGGGGGAGATGGACCTCACACGAAAAACCGACTCGGCAGAAAGGGACCTTAACATGATATGAGAAACATAACCAAAATCGTGTTCCGCATCAAGCACCTTTATCTTTCCATCCTCCAGCGTCAGGTAGAGGATATCTCCCTCCTCAGGCCTGAGCACCACCTCCCCGTCAAGGAGAAGCTGGTAGTGACCCGAGGAGCAGTAGACCACCGCTGCCCTTACCATGTGATCCTGGAATAGTCCCACCTCAACCGGCTGTGCCACCGATCCGATCCAGGAAACTACAATCAACAGTACCGTTACAATCCGCTTCATTCAAGTTCCGCTTTTAGCAATTCAATCATTCGCTCTCCGATTCTCTGAGAAACCCCCCTGTTACCCAGGCTACTCTGCAGCACCCTGTACCCCTCCTGCATCTCTTCCCGGTACATATCATCGGTCAGGATTCTGGTTAGTTCGTTCCGGGTCCGTTTCGTCAGATCCTTCTGGATGACCTCCTCTACCAGTTTCTTCCCGTAAATCAGGTTTACAAGGCTGATAAATTTAATCTTTATTAATCGTTTTGCAATGCCATAAGCAATCTTGCTGGTCCCGTAGAGCACCACCTGGGGAAGTTCAAACAGGGCCGCTTCCAGTGTGGCGGTTCCGGAGGTGACCAGGCCCGCCTCTGCACACTCCAGCAAGGCATAAGTTTCATTGTATACAATCTTCACATTCGTCCCCTGCAGGTATTGATCATAGAATGACGAATCGATAGAAGGTGCCCCGGCCACCACAAACTGATACTCCGGATGCTCCGCTGCCAGTGTCAGCATAGAGGGGAGTGTGGTATCAATCTCCTTCCTTCGTGAGCCGGCAAGAAGCGCCACCAGGGGTTTTTGGCCGAACCCATGTAACGTTTTCCACTCCCCTCCCCCTGCGAACTGCTCCCTGAACCAGGCAACCTGGTCCACCAGGGGGTTTCCAAAATACTCCACCTCCATATTGAATTGCCCAAAAAACTCTACCTCAAATGGGAAAATGGCAAAAAGTCGGTTCACATATTTTTTCAGGGACTTCACCCTCCGCTGCTTCCAGGCCCACACTTTGGGCGAAATGTAGTAAAATACCTTAATCCCATGCCCCGAAGCAAAACGGGCCATCCGCATATTAAATCCGGGATAGTCCACAGGGATCAGCACATCGGGTTTCCACTCCAGTATCTTCCGCTTGATGAGACGCATGTTCCGGAAAATCTTTCTCAGGTGAAAAAACACATCCAGCATCATATAGCTGGTCTCCCGGTAATGCATCACCATTCCTTCAGAAACCTCCTGCATCAGATCGCCTCCCATGTAACAAAACTCTGCCTGCGGATCAGTCTCAAGAAGCCCTTTCATCAGGTTCGATGCATGAAGGTCGCCTGAGGCTTCGCCTGCTATCAGAAAATACTTCATCCTCTCCTTAGACAAATTTGAGTATCAGCATTACAAATGCCAGCAAAAAAGTGGCAAAAATAACTCCCCTGGCCGAAAAATTACGGTTGGTCCAGATAAAAAGGAAAAAAAGCAACAGGTTGGGAATAGTGGCGAGGCTCACCATCTTTGATAGCATCTTCAATTGCTGGAACTGCACCAGGAAATCCACAAGAGAACTGTCACTTTTTACTATCCAGAGACCCAACAGGGTCAGGGATGGTAATACCAGTGCCGGAACCAATCCGGACAGTACGGTATCGAATTTCTTTTCACTCATGCTTACCTGTTTG
Source organism: Bacteroidales bacterium (assembly GCA_023135025.1). Classification (GTDB taxonomy): domain Bacteria; phylum Bacteroidota; class Bacteroidia; order Bacteroidales. Next base: position 6,940 of record JAGLTY010000099.1, read on the forward strand.
AACAAACTCCAGTGATTTCATCTTCTCCAGCACATCATATGCGGTCAGATCTGTATTGATGGGAACAACAGAGACATACCTGTTCTTCAGGGCCCACTCATCGGTACCAGTACCCCCGTTCTCGGGCTCCCTGTTGTGGAAAAAGCCGGTAAGCCAGTAGTACTCTGCACCATTGGGATCGGTTCTTTTCTCAAACTCCTCTTTCCAGTAGCCGTTGGCCTGACTGCAGATCCTGATGCCCCTGATCTCTTCAGAAGGGAGCGCCGGAATATTCACATTGAGACAGATTCCATCGGGCAACCCACTCTCCAACACATACTGTATAACCTCTTCTGCCACCCTGCCGGAAGCAGTGAAATCGGCATCCGGATCATAACTGAGCAGGGAAAAACCGATGGAGGGAATATGGTTCACCGCACCCTCCATGGCAGCTGCCATGGTAC